>JAUPVY010000071.1 GCA_030916785.1 Patescibacteria group bacterium | reverse complement strand
TTTTAAGACCAAACCCAGATGCCAGAGTATATTTTACAGGAGGCGCCTCTACTTTTGGGCCATATTTAACTGGCAAGGTAATACTAACCTCACCAAAAGGTAAAACACTTACAATAACCATTGAAAGCACCGGACAGGTTTATGTTGGATCAATAGTTGGTTAAAATAAATAAAATATAATGAGCGTAGTGTTAAACAAAAAAAAGCAGGATAGGAAAAGAGGATTCACTTTGATAGAAATAATGGTTTCTGTTTCTATTTTTGTTGTGATAATGGTTATTAGTATGGGGACTATAGTTACTATAGTTGATGCTAATAGAAAATCTCAAAACTTGCGCACTGTCATGGATAACCTAAACTTTACAATAGAAGCTATGACCAGAACTATTCGTTTTGCAACAAACTATCATTGCGATATGAACCTTGAGACCAATTTAACAACTCGTGATTGTTTTACTGTGGCAAAACCACCGTCTGACTCCATATATGTTGATAGAGCTCAGGATGGCGTGAAAGTCTACTACTATTTATCAGGTGGTAGGATTGCGAGGAGAATAGGTGCTGGGGCAGAGTACTTTCTTACCTCAAGTGATGTGACGATCACTAGTTTGAAGTTTAGAGTTATAGGCTCAACTCCTTATAGTAATGGTCAAGACACTAGTCAACCAATGGTTATTATTACAATTGCAGGAAATGCTGGTACAAAAGTCACAAGTAGATCATCTTTCACCATGCAGACCACAGTTTCTCAAAGAGTTTTTGATTCTCAATAAAATTAAATGCCAAAAAAAATACAAAATAAAAAAATAAGAAAATATGGTTTCACTCTGGTGGAGTCTCTGGTTGCCATCAGTATACTGTCCATGTCTATCGCAGCAACTTTTACTGCAGTACAAAACAGCCTACAAAATTCTTCAATAGCAAAAGATCAGACAGTGGCTTTTTATCTGGCTCAAGAAGCTGTAGAGTTTATTAAAAACAGACGTGATGAAAATGCTTTGCATAACATAAATGGTGGTACAAATACTTGGTTGACTGGGATTTCTGCTGTTGAAACTGATCTTTGTTGGTTTGGCGGAGGTAGTACACCACAGAAAACTTGTGCGATAGATTCATGGAGTAATACTGTGTTGTATTGTTCTGGAGGTTTTGGTACATGTGACCCTTTAAAACAGGATACAGTTAGTGGTTCCAGTACTTTTGGCTTGTTTGGGTATACTGCAGGATGGACGCCTACTATTTTTACAAGAGAAATACAGATTAGAGAAGTTGTTCCAAATGTAGAAGTTGAAGTAATGGTTAGAATTAGTTGGACAAGTAGGTGGGGTTTAAAGTTTTTTGTAATAACAGAGAATATATTTAATAGACAATAGTTGAGTTATCAAGTTGAAAGTCAAAAGCGGAGACATAATAAAATGAATACAAAAAATATACAAAATAAAGGATTTACTCTGCTCATAGCTATCATAGTTACTTCTATGTTGCTTATTGTTAGTTTTGTTGTTGTCAATGTGGCTTTAAAACAGCTGATTCTGGCTAATGCAAGCAAGGAATCACAGTACGCTTTCTATGCTGCTGATGGAGGTACAGAGTGTGCGGTTTATTGGGATTTTCCTCCAGCCGGAGCTTTGAGTCGTTTTGATCCGTATTATACAACAGCAACTAACAACATATCTTGTAATGGAAATATTGTTGTGTCACGTCCGCCAGTTGTTTCTGGATATTCCACAACAACTTTTCAGATAAATTTTACCAGGGGTTGTGCCATGGTTAGTGTTGTAAAAAAAGTAGGAGTTGCTACAACTACAAAAATAGATTCAAAGGGGTATAACACCTGTGATGTGAACGCACTAAGGCGTTATGAGAGAGGTGTTATAATGTCATATTAAGGTCACTATTTTAATTTTGGTTTAGTGTTACAATGGCCAATATGATGAGTCAGAAACCCACCAAAGATGTTGTAAAAAGGCTAGAAAATCTCAAAAAAACGATAGATAAACATCGTCGTCTTTATCATACTCTAGACAAGCCAGAAATCTCGGATGAGGCGTACGATTCTCTAGTGAGAGACCTAGAGAGACTTGAGGAGGAGTATCCAGAACTCAAAACAAAAGATAGTCCTTCGGAAAGGGTGGGGGCTGAGCCACTGAAAGAGTTTGTAAAAGTTAGACATTCAAAGAAGCAATGGTCATATGATGACGTTTTTGATTTTGAAGGATTAAAAAAATGGGATGAGAAACTCAGAAATTTTATTGCAAAAGAGGATTTATCGGGTGAGAAAATAGAGTATTGTGTTGAGTTAAAGATTGATGGATTAAAAATAGTTTTAACCTATGAAGAAGGCAGGTTTGTTCGTGGTGCAACCCGTGGTGATGGTGCTGTGGGAGAGGATGTAACAAGTAATGTAAAAACTATACAAAGTGTTCCACTGGAGTTAAGCCAAAAAGTTAATGTTACTGTTGTGGGTGAGGCATGGATAGGAAAGAAAGATTTGGAGAAAATAAATAAAGAAAGAAAATCAAAAGAAGAGGCGGTTTTTGCAAACACAAGAAATCTTGCGGCTGGTTCAATAAGACAACTTGATCCAAAAATGACGGCTGAGAGAAAGCTGAACTCTTTTATATACGACATGGATGATTTTGATGGTGTGAAGCCCAAAACCCAAAAAGAAGAACTGGATTTAATTAAGACACTTGGTTTTAATGTAAATCCAAATTTTGCCTTACTTCACGACTTAGATTCTGTGGAAGAATATTATCAGAATTGGGTTAAAAAAAGACACAAACTAGACTATGAACTAGATGGAATAGTTATAAAAATAAATTCAAATAAAATTCAAGAGGCCCTTGGTTACACCGCTAAGTCTCCAAGATGGGGAGTGGCCTACAAGTTTCCAGCAGAACAGGTAACGACGGTTGTAGAGGATATTGTTTTGCAAATAGGCCGTACAGGAGTTTTGACTCCAGTTGCTCATCTACGGCCTGTGGTAGTGGCTGGCTCAACAGTTTCTAGGGCAACTCTACATAATGAAGATGAAATAAATCGTTTAGATGTGCGTATTGGGGACACAGTTGTTTTACAGAAGGCGGGAGATGTTATTCCTGATATAGTCTCGGTTATGAAGGATTTGCGCACAGGAAAAGAGAAAAAATTTGTTTGGCCAACGCGTGTTCCTCTGTGTGGAGGGGACGGGGCAATCATGAGGATTCCAGGCCAAGCCGCATGGCGTTGTGTAGACAAGAATTCGTTTGAACAACAAAAAAGAAAGTTTCATCATTTTGTATCTAAAAAGTCTTTTGATATTACGGATTTGGGGCCAAAGGTTATAGACGTGCTCCTGGAGAATAGTTTAATTGTAGAATTTTCAGATATTTTCACACTAGAGAAGGGTCATTTGTTGTCTCTTCCTAGGTTTGCAGAGAAGTC
>JAUPVY010000070.1 GCA_030916785.1 Patescibacteria group bacterium | reverse complement strand
TGCCAATAATGAACCCAAGAATTGCACCAAAAATAAACCTATAAAAAATACCAACTCCCAGTTAATATTAAATTTTGGCGTTTCAGAATAATTTTCCGGAACTATGTTGTTTCCACCCAAAGCTTCTATCATTTTATCCACCGCACCGTTTATGCCTCCATAGTAATCACCATTACGAAAAGCAGGAGTCATAACATCTCTCTGGATATATGATGTCCCTATATCAGTCAGATCGCCCTCTACCCCATATCCTGTATGAATTCTAGTTTTTCTGTCTTCAACTGCAACCAACAACAGAACTCCATTGTTTTTATCCTTTTTTCCTATACCCCATTCCGTGAAAATCTGCTGTGCCACGTTTTCTACCGTATCCCCATCAAGAGTGCTGATAGTCACCACGGCTATTTCATTTGTGGTATTACTTTCAAAACTTTGTATTTTTGTTTCAAGAGCACTGACTTCTTCTGCTGTAAGTATTTTTGCGTAATCGTTTACATAAGTGTTCGGTTTTTCCGGCACAGCAAAAGCAAGCGCCAAAAATGGCAAGAAAAGTAGACCAAATAATGCAAAGTATCTTTGCATAGGGGTTTTAGTTAACGAAATCAACCTTTGGAGCATCTTCTACACCCTCTGCTATTTCAAAGTAAGTTCTTGCGTCCACCCCAAAAACTGATGCGAAGACAGAGTTAGGAAATCTTTTTACTGTAGCATTGAAATCACGAACCATATTATTGTAATTCATTCTTTCAACTGCAATACGATTCTCTGTACCCTCTAGTGAAACCATTAAATCTCTAAAAGCTTGTGAAGACTGAAGTGCTGGATAATTTTCTACTATTGCCAAAAGTCTCCCCAAGGCAGACTCAACCTGTGCTGTAGCTTTTACTTTATCCTCTGTAGTAACTGCACCGGAATATTTTGATCTAGCTTCTGCTATCCCTAGGAATATATTTTCTTCTTGTTTCGTAACTCCTTTAACAGATGCCTCCAGGTTTGGAATCAAATCAAATCTCCTTTGATACTGGCTCTCAACTTGTGCCCACTGGCCATCTACTTTCTCACCCATAACAACAAAAGAGTTATACTTTGAAACTCCCCAAGCAACAACTGCAACAACCAAAACTAATGCAATAATCCAACCCTTGTTTCTTTGTAAAAAATTTTTTTCTTCCATAATTTCAATATTAATTAATAATTTTTGACATTATACCACAAATTTCAAATCTGGATGAAATCCGACGTGAGAGTTTGAAAATTCGAGGAGCCTTACTGTCGTAAGGTGACGAGCATTTTCAAACTGGGAACGAGGAGTTCGCTAGATTTGGAATTTCTAATAATCGAGGTTACGAGGTTCTTGCTTATCCTCCTTTGGTTCCTCTGTTATGGCGGCCTCTGTGGTTAGCAATATTGCCGAAGCAGATGATGCATTCTGAAGCCCCGTTCTTGTAACCTTTACTGGATCTATAATTCCGGCTGCAAACATGTCGGGCACATATTCATCCTTCAAAGCGTCATACCCGCTATTACCTTTTGATTTTTTGACATGCTCAACAACTATGGAGCCGTCTCCTTTGCCACAGTTTACCGCTATCTGTTTCAAAGGCATCTCACAAGCATTCAAGACAATCTCATATCCAACCCTGACTTCGTCAGTGTATTCTTTCTTACCCATATTCAATCGCACCTTTTCGGATGCTTTAACCAACGCCACACCACCACCCAAAACAATACCTTCATCTATCGCAGCCTTTGTAGCGTTCACGGCATCCTCGATTTTTAGTTTCAAATATCTCATTTCAGTCTCAGTCGCAGCACCTACTCGTATAACCGCCACGCCACCTGTAAGTTTTGCTATCCTCTCATCCATTTTTTCAACATCAAATTTTGACTTAATACCCTCTTTTTGTTTCTTTAACTCCTTAACTCGTGCTTCTATATCTGCCTTCTTGCCTTTCCCCCCTATTATGACCGTGCTCTCTTTTTTAGAAACGACTCGCCCAGCTCTACCCAGAGAAGTTAACTCCAAATTATCCAGTTTCAAGCCCAAATCATCAGAAACAACTTCTGCTCCCAAGATAACTGCTATATCTGTGAGCTGTTCCTTCTTTCTATCCCCATAACCGGGAGCTTTGACAGCTAGCACATTAAAACCTCCACGTAATTTATTTATTACAAAAGTCGTCAGTGCCTCCCCGTCAACATCATCAGCAATAATAACCAAATCTTTTTTACCTGTTGCTGCTATTTTCTCCAAGAGTGGCAAAATATCTTTGATAGCTGAAATTTTCTTATCTGTGACTAAAACAGGAACGTCTTTGTATTCAGCTTCCATTCTCTCTGTGTTTGTAATCATATATGGAGAAATGTAACCCTTATCAAACTCCAAGCCTTCTACAACTTCTGATTCAACACCAAAAGATTGTGACTCCTCAACCGTCACAACCCCATCTTTACCAACCTTATCTATTGTATTGGCAATAATTTTGCCTATCTCCTCGGACTCGCTAGAGACAACTGCCACCTGACGAATCTCCTCCTTTGTATTTATTGGTTTTGCCATTAATTTGAGTGCAGAAACAACATCAACAGTTGCAGCCTCTATGCCAGAACGCACACCCATAACTCCCAAACCCATATTTGTGTGTTTCATCCCCTCGCCAATAATAGCCTGGGCCAGCACAACAGAGGTTGTGGTTCCATCTCCAGCTATTTCATTTGTTTTAGTTGCCACCTCCTTCATTATCTCAGCACCCATATTTTCAAATTTATCTTTCAAAACAATTTCTTTGGCTATTGAAACACCGTCATTTGTTATAGTGGGTGCACCATAGCCTTTGTCTAGCACAACATTGCGACCCTTTGGACCAATAGTTATTTTCACCACATCAGCAACCTGATCAACACCTCTTTTCAGTGCTTTTCGTGCCTCTTCATTAAATAGTATTTGTTTTGACATGGTTTTTATTTAAGAATTGCTAAAATATTTTCTTCCTTTATAAGATAAAGTTCCTCACCATCAACATTTATATCCTCATATCCGTACTTTGAAAAAACTACTCTTTCCCCAACTTTAATCGTAGTTTTTATTAAATCTCCATCCTGATAGTCACCGGGGCCAACAGCCAAAACCACCCCTTGTTCTGATTTATCCTTTGAACCAGTGTCTGGCAGGATTATTCCGAAGCTATTTTTTGAAGTTAACTCCTCTTTTGTAAAAGGTTTTATGAGAACCCTGCTGCCTAACGGCTGTATTTTGGCCTGAATTCCTGACTGTGATTTGGTGCTTACTACAACACTTTTATTACTTGAATTTGATGTTTTTTTAGGTTTTGTCTTTTTCATTTTTTTCGTTATTTAGATTGATAAGCACCCAAAGTATACTGATCGAGAAACCCCGAGTCAATAAGACGCTGGGTTGCTTATTTTAACAA
>JAUPVY010000069.1 GCA_030916785.1 Patescibacteria group bacterium | reverse complement strand
TTACTCCACCAGAAATTATGTCAGACATCATGCAGAGAGGAATATATTTGTTTGGTGGTGGAGCACTTATAAAAGGCTTGGCTGAAATTATTGCTGAATACACAAAAATTCCAGTGCACATAGCAGGGGATCCTTTGACTGCTGTCTGTCGTGGCACGGGGATTATTCTGGAGAATCTGGAGATGTATAAAGATGTGCTAATAGCCAACGAAGATGAACTACCTCCTAAAAAGTAAACCAAAAAATGATAGTCTCGGCAAAATAATAGCTGTTATTATTTTGTTTTGTTTGTTAGCCTTGTCTGAGTTTTTCTTTGGAAATAATATTAGAAGTATTTCTCATACAGTAGCTAAACCTCTTTGGTCTGTGAGTAAACTAGCAACTCAACCTTTTTCAAAGATTAAGGATTTTTTCATATTTAAAAGTAGTTTGATTTCTAAGAATTTAGCTCAAGAAGATGAACTTCTTAGTTTAAGATTAAAAAAAATAGATTATGAAGTATTGTCCAAGGAGTTTGATGACCTGAAGAATCAACTAGGACGTGAAGGAGATACACCTCGTAAAATTTCTAGAGTATTATCTAGACCTCCTCTTTCTCCATATGACACATTTGTTATAGATATTGGTTCTGAAGAAGGCATTTCTCTGGGTAGTAGGGTATATATTTCAGAAAACATAATAGTGGGTTTGGTAAAAAATGTTACTCCACATACGTCATTAGTTGAGCTTTTTTCAAACGGTGATACTGAGCAGGAAGCAACTCTATCGCGTACTGGGTCATCATTTATTTTAAAAGGTCAGGGTGGGGGAAATTTAAAACTAGAAGTGCCTAAGGATGCAGATATTTTATGGGGAGATGTTTTTCTGTATCCTAAATTTTCACCAGCAATGATAGGTAGTGTTTATTATATAGACGAGAATTCACAAAACTCTTTTAAACAAGTTTACATCAGAGTGCCTGGAAATATTTTTTCTAACAAATATGTCTTTGTAGAGTCTAATTAATTTTGACTGGTGCTAAAAATTATCATATAGTTATATACGGAAAATAAACAGGTGTCACACTGGCTGGGGAGGATCCATGATCGCAGTCAAGTTGTTTGTCGAGGTATTCGTGCTGTTGCCTCTTTTTGTGGCAACGCTGGGTCTGTGCTTTGCTTCGCTATCAGTTTTACTGACGGCGCCACCATTCTGGGTGGCCTGTCTCGGAGCAGGGTTCATCTGTGCAAGGGAGACTCGCAGCGTTGGTCTCCTGAGGAATTGGAAGTTGCCATTTCTCGTCACGACACTCGTTCTGGTCAAGTTCACCGGGATGACCCTAGCCCCGCAGTTTGGGGCTGTACACTACGTGGACGCTATCTTAGGTCCGCTCTTCTTCCTTCGTGGGAACTTCTTGCTAGCCCTCCGCTAGCAAGTTCCCGACACGGTCCACCGTGCAGATAAGTCTGCTTCGGTGGACTTTCTGTTTATGTTATTATATTCGGATGAATACCCCCATTGTACGCTTTATACTTTTCTTTCTGGTCTTTGTTTTGGTCGTGGTTTTACCTTGGTGGCTTTCCGTAGTTATACTTATTGGGCTAACTGTTTATTTTCCTTTCTATCCCGAAGTGGTTTTTTTTGGGTTTCTAATTGATGCTTTATATACAATTCAATATAGTTTTCCATACACAGGTTTAGTTACAGCCACTGTGTTTCTTTTGATTACAATGTTTGTAAAGACACGCGTTAGGAAATTCTAAAATCATGTTACATAGAATCAAAAAATTTTTCACTAGACAGGATTATAGAAGCAACAGAGACATAGATCCTGATGAAATATTTCTCGATGCAAAAAACTTACCGGATTTTGATACCAACCAGTTTGAAGGAAGAATAGAGAGACCTATACCACATGTTGTATATAAAATGGTTTTGTTTTTTATTATTTTTATAGGAGTTATTTTTACCTACAAAGTACATAGTTTACAGATAGTTGAAGGACAAACTTTTAGAAACAGAAGTGATAATAACAGTCTTCATAAAACATTGGTTTTTGCTGACAGAGGAGTTATTTTTGATAGGAATGATAAGCCTATAGTTTGGAATGATGTTAACCCAAACTCCACAGATTTTTCTCTTAGAATTTACGCTACTTCAACTGGGCTTTCTACTATAGTTGGTTATCTAAAATATCCGACAAAAGATTCCAGTGGTTTTTATTATCAGGATTCATATGATCCCAAGGATGGAATAGAAAAAATCTATAACGACAAAATATCCGGAAAAAATGGTACAAAAATTATTGAAACAGATGTTAAGGGTAATGTTATTTCAGAAAGCGTGGTGGAACCGCCAGTGGATGGTAATAATCTAGAACTTTCTATTGATATTGATTTACAAAAAAAGTTAAACAGCTCTCTTTTAGATATCGCAGACAGGGCTGGATATAAAGGTGGTGCGGGGGTTATTATGGATGTTCGTACGGGGGAGATTCTGGCAAGCAGTAACTTTCCGGAATATGATTCAGGAATAATGACTAGTGGTTCTGATAGTGAAAAAATAAATGATTGGATTGCATCAAAAAATCACCCATTCTTAAATAGAGTTGTTACAGGTCTCTATGCACCAGGCTCTATTATGAAACTGTTTGTGGCCATGGGTGTGCTTTCCGAAGGGGTTATTAGTCCAACAAAACAAATATTAAGTACGGGTTCTATATCTATTCCAAACCCTTTCTTTCCAGACAAACCATCTGTTTTTGTGGACTGGAAAGCACATGGATTGGTTGATTTGAGACATGCTCTCGCCGTGTCTTCCAACGTTTATTTCTATGAAGTAACTGGTGGATATAAAGATCAAAAAGGTATAGGAATAGCTAATATAGAAAAATATACTCGTATGTTTGGTTTTGGAAGTACCACAGGGGTTTATTTCCCAGGAGAAAAGTCTGGAACTATTCCGAACCCAGAATGGAAAAAAGAAAATTTCAATGGGGATGGTTGGCGAGTTGGAGACACATATAACACATCTATAGGTCAGTATGGTTTTCAGGTTTCACCCTTGCAGGCTGTTCGAGCAGTTAGTGTAATAGCAAACGAAGGAACGCTTCTGGTTCCAACTTTCTTAAAAGTAGATGAGAAAAATAATAAGACAAAAATATCTGGCACAATAAGTCTTGAAACTAGTCACTACAAAATAGTTAAAGAAGGTATGCGTCTTTGTGTCACAGAAGGGTCATGTGCGCCCATCAATTTTCCATTTGTAAAAATAGCAGCCAAAACAGGTACAGCTCAGATTGGAGTTACAAAAGACGAGGTTAACTCATGGGTGGTTGGCTACTGGCCATATGACAATCCAAAATATGCTTTTGCTGTGGTCATGGAAAAGGGCTCAAGAAATAATCAATTTAGCGCGACTTTGGTTATGAGAGAGTTCTTTGATTGGATGAGT
>JAUPVY010000004.1 GCA_030916785.1 Patescibacteria group bacterium | reverse complement strand
ACTTGCTCTACAGCAAGGGATGGAAGGAGTAAATACGAGACCTCATATATGGTCAAAGTATCCCCTTTTTCCAGTGTTTTTTCTGTTTCCATGTGTGTCAGAGTATCACAATTCAGGCTGAGGTGCAATAGCAGAAATTTGGGGGAAATTCCTCAATACATTAGCCATTAAAACCTCCTTTACCCCCTTGTAACTGTGTGCCTTTAGCTCAGCGATCTTTTTGACGACCTCTGGCACATACAAAGGAGAGTTCCTCTGGCCTCTGTATGGCGTAGGTGCCACAAAAGGAGCATCTGTTTCGGCCATAATCATGTCTAAAGGCGTGTATCTAACTAGCTCATCGTAATCACTTGTAAAAGTAAGCACACCTGTAAAAGAAACCGTAAAACCTATGTCGAGAAAACGCTTTAGGATATCTTTATCTCCCGCAAAAAAATGTGCATTTCCTTTTAGTTTGTTTCCAGATAGTTTCGCGTGGTGCTCGAGTACGTCCAAAGTGTCAGCGTAAGCATCCATAGTGCCCTTACTAGGACGAACATGTAGCATTAGTGGTTTGCCCACGGACAAGGCCAAATCTATATGATATTCAAACACGGTTTTTTGAATCCCTTTCAAACCATCACCACCAAGCATGGAACTCAGCCTAAAATAATCCAATCCACACTCTCCTATAGCAACCGTTTTTTTGTTGTTAGCCAAAAGTTCCAAACGATCATCAAAAACAGAGTTTGGAGTCAAATCATCTGGATGCTGTCCAACACAAGCAAATAAATTATCGTGTTCTCCAGCTAAATCCACTATATTTTTTGAAGACTCAAAATCAACACCCACCATTGTGGTGCCTATTTTTTGCTCTTTCATCTTCCCTATTTGTTCATCTCTGTCCAAATCAAAATCTGGAACATTGAGGTGAGAATGTATATCAAAATATTCAAACATATTTAGTCTTTACGAATAAAAAGCGGTGTCTCGGGGGTCTGATTTTTTATTATTAGTTCTTTTATCTTACTAGAAGTCTCTGGCATTATTGGGTTAAGCATTCTGGCCACAGAATAAAGTCTCACCACCAAGCTAGATATCATTTTTTGCCCGGCTGTTTTGTCTGTTTTAACTAATTTAAAAGGTTGATTATTCTGTATAAACAAATCCATACTACCAATTTCTGCCCAAATATAATCCGTGGCTTTATTTATTTCATAAGTATCAAAAAACGACAAATATTTTAAGAAATCTTCTGGATCTGAGACCACTACCGGTCTATCAATATTATCCTTAGCCATTTTCATTATTCTCGAAACAAGATTGCCTAAACCATTAGCCAAGTTGGCGTTATAAGCGTCTTTAAATCTCTCTTTGGTAAAAACCCCGTCTTCAAACGGCATAATCTCCCGAGCCATGTAGTATCTCAAAGCATCAGCGCCGTACTCCGAAACTATTTCTCCTGGGGCCACTGTGTTGCCGAGACTCTTGCTCATTTTTACTCCTCCTTCAGCGTTTATAAAACCGTCTATAACGATTTGTCTGGAAAAATTGAGACCCGCTGAAGCCAGCATCGCTTGCCACATAGCCGATTGTTGGCGAAGATTATCCTTACCTGCATACTGAACAACTCCACCGGTTTCCACCCACCATTTCTGAAACTCATCCATTTTGTGCGGCCAACCAACTGCAGAAACATAATTAACTAGAGCATCAAACCACACATACATAGCATGCTCTGGATCATTTGGAACATCTACACCCCAAGGCATTTTGGATTTTAGCCTCGAAATACTAAAATCTTCAAGTCCCCTTTCTACAAATTTTTTGATTTCGTTCTGACGAAAATCAGGCACGACGAAATTTGGGTTGGATTCGTATAAATCCAAGAGGGTTTTTTGGTATTTAGAAAACTTGAAAAAATAATTTTCTTCTTCCCTAATCTCTACTTCACGGTTTGGGTGAAGTGGACATTTGTTATCTACCAATTCTGAGTCTGTTTTTTCTAATTCACAGCCAACACAATATTTAACTTTATAATTCTTTTTGTATATGTCGCCATTGTCTAAACACTTTTGCCAAAAAGATTGTGCTGATTTCAAGTGTTCGGCATCTGTAGTACGTATAAAATTATATTTTATTCCAGGCACCTCTGTGGCCAATCCGAGCAAACTTCCTAGTTCTTTAAATTTTATAACTGCCCTATCCACATATTCCTGCGGAGTAATTGACTGTGATACAGCATTTTCATATATTTTGGAACCATGTTCATCTGTTCCTGTATTAAAAAATACTTCATTACCTTGCAAGTTTTTAACCCTAGCAATTATGTCAGCACGAATAATCTCCATGGCAAAACCTATGTGTGGTTCAGAATTAACATAGGGCAAAGTTGTGGTTATGTAAAAATGATTTTTCATTCAATTAGAAATTAAGAGTAGCTATCCTTGTGTGTTCATCCTCTCGAATTTTTCAATTTTATCTTTTTCAAAATCATCAAATAACTCAATGACCACAGCTGCTATTGGCACTGACAGGATAAGACCGGTTAGTCCTGCAAGTTGCCAACCTACAGCGAGCGCCACGATAGAGACGATTGGAGAAACTCCCACAACTTTTTTTACCACTAGTGGGTATATCAACTGATTTTCAAATTGCTGAATTATGACATAAAGACCAACGACAATTCCGGCCAAAGGAATCCCCCCAGTAACAAAAGCAATGGCGATAGCCGGTATTGAAGCCAAGATCGGACCGAACAAAGGGATAATTTCAAAAGCAGCAGCAAGAAAGGCCAGAAGGAGTGCGTTCGGAACATTTATTATAAGCAATCCCAAATAAACCAACATTCCAACTATAATTGCCAGGACAAGCTGGCCTTGCATCCAAAGTCCTATTTTTCTTTGAGACCTTTTCCAAAGAGATATTACGTATTTTTCATGTTTAAGAGTAGTAACAGCTTTCAAGAATTTGCCAACACCATCCTCCTCTACAGCCAAATAGAAAGACAGCACAACTATCAAGAAGAAAGACATCACCCCACCAAAGAAAGATGCCACTGTTCCAAAAGCATTTGAGGTAACACTTCCTGCGACATGGTTTATTTGGGAAACTACATTGTCTAGATCAATTGTATTGGTAAAATTAGAAAGAGAGCCTGACCCTAAAAACCCATTGCTTAATGTATCACTTATAGTTCCCGCATTAAAATATGTCGGAAAATTTCTCAAGAAGTCACTGGATTCAGAGAGAAGTGGTAAAAACAAGAAAAATATTACACCTGCAAAACATATTGCAATGGCTATGTATATAGCTATAACAGCAAATAAACGAGGAACTTTCCTCCTAACAAACCACTGAGTACCTGGCTCCACCGCGGAAGCAATCACAATAGACATCAATAGAACCAAAATAAGATCTTTTAGTACAAAAGCTAGTATAAAAAACAGTACGACAAGTACAAATTTTACAATAGTTCCGAGACTTATACTAATACTCTCTTCTCGATGTTCCATATGAACCCATAATACCACCAGGCAAAGGTTTTGTAAAAACTATATTTTTAACTTAATATAAGACACCAGATCCTCTAGAGAAACTCTTTCTTGTTTTCCTGTATCTCTGTCTCTAACAGTAACTCCGGCATTGTCTTCTATGGTTTCAAAATCAACAGTTACACAAAATGGTGTACCTATTTCATCCTGACGACGATATCTCTTACCTATGTTGCCGTTGTCATCAAATACTACCCCGGAAAACTCTTTCTTCAACATTCCAAAAACCTCTCTAGCCTTCAGAACAAGTTCTGGTTTATTTTTTAGCAAAGGAAATACCGCACACTTAACTGGAGCAATGGATGGTTTGAATTTTAAAAATACCCTAGTTTCGTCACCTAAATTATCTTCTGTATATGCGTTACAAAGAATAGCCAAAACCGTTCTGTCCAAACCAAGAGATGGTTCTATAACGTGAGGAATAAACCTTTCTTTACTTTCCTCATCAAAATAAGAAATATCCTGACCTGATGCGGTTGAATGACTTTGTAAATCAAAATCTGTTCTATAGGCAAGACCATAAAGTTCTTTTCTTCCAAATGGATAGTCGAATTCAAAATCAATTGTTCTCTTAGAATAGTGTGCTCTATCAGCATCTGCCACTTCTAACTCATGAACTTTTGAAGAATCTAGTCCTATGTCATCACACCAAGAAAGCATAATCTTTCTCCATCTTTCAAAAGAGTCTTTCCAGTCTTTAGGATTAACAAAATACTCCACCTCCATCTGACTAAATTCTCTAGATCGAAAAATAAAATCTCTAGGTGCTATTTCATTTCTAAAAGCCTTCCCTATTTGCCCAAGTCCAAAAGGAATTTTAGGATGCATTGAATCAATAATGTTTTTGAAATTAACAAACATACCTCCAGCCGTTTCTGGACGCAAATAAGACACAGATGTTTCGTCTTCTGTAGCCCCGACATATGTTTTAAACATCATGTTAAACTGTCTTTCCTCCCCAAAACTTCCCCCACAATCTGGACATTTATTTTTATCTTCTAGCTGGTCTCCACGAAAACGATGATGGCATTTTTGACACTCAACAAGAGGATCGCTAAAACCTGAAACATGACCACTAGCTTCCCAAACTTTTGAGTTCATTATTATTGCAGCATCAACACCATACATATCTTCCCTGTCTGAAACAAATTTTTTCCACCAAATATTTTTTATATTATTCACTAAACTTACCCCGTAAGGACCGTAATCCCAGGTACCAGCAAGTCCACCATAAATTTCTGAGCCTTGAAAAATAAAACCACGCCTTTTGCAAAGCGACACTATTTTTTCCATCAATTCATTCTTATTTTCTGTCATAATATCCTATATTAACCTAGATATCGTTTACTTGCCACCGCCAGACTACTCGACAACTATACTTTCATTATGAACATAATTTGGATCAGAAAACTGTGTAGAAACAACTTGTGCTTCGAGAACTACTTGCGTTTCAGTATAAGTATCCATAGTAGATAATTTAATTCCTGTAACCAAATTTGGATTTGAACCAACTTGACTAACACTAGGAATGATACCAACTTTGAAAGACGCTTCTTTTGGAGAATAAGTGAAGCCGGTCCCAGATGATATATTACCAATATTCCAAGTTACAACTCTAGTTTCTGGGTTAAAACTTAATCTTTCACTGGATGGGGATATTTCATTTTTCCACTCAACACCCGCAGGTAAAACTGCCGTCACAATAGAATCTTTTAAATCATTGTTGGCATTAGTTATTGTCCAGGTCACGGTATAAGTTGATTCTTTGTCTGCTTTTGGAGGAATAGGCCCTATATTACCAAAAGGACCTATATTACGAAATGATTTTGCTCCAAAAGTTATAGTGGAAGGAAATTTTACAGTAATTGTTTCCTCCGAAGAAATAGTGCTAGTTTCTGACCCAGATCTATCACCCACAAGCTTAACCTTTATATTAATGTGTGGATTTTTTATTGATCTAATTTGAATTGAATTTGGAAAAGAGTAAAAAGAAAAAGACACATTCCCAGAATCACCTGGAGAGAAAATGGCCAGATTAGATGTACTGTTTTTATCCCAAATTACCGTATCGTCTGTAGATCTAAAAAATCCTCCGTTATTTGCTCTAACTGTTGTCCTGTCGAAAACAGACCCTGAAACATTGGCAGATATGCGTGTGTTCAATATATTGTCTGGTAAAATATTTTGCCATTTGATACTAACCAAAACCACACGACCAAAAGAAGATACTGCGTCAGCTACCACACTGAGATCAAAAAAAGTCTTTCTTATGCCAACAGTGGCAAGACCAGTAGCCAGAGGCACATCAAAGTCTGACGTTTCTCCCGGTTTTGGTGTACCGGCTTTTATATTAAACGTTCTATCTTCAAGATTTTGGCCTATCAAAACACCTGTAACTGAAAGAGTTTTTTTATCTCCATCCTTTAAGTCTCCTATATTCCAAACAGAATTATCTCTCAATGGTTTTATGTTCGAGTCCTTGTATGTAAAACCATAAGGATATTCTATTTTAATCAAAGAATTTTTTAGTATCACACTTGAATTTGAAACTAAATCTATTACTAGAGTCATATTCTGACCAGAATTTATTTCTTTTGGATATGAAACGTTCAATATAATTGGTGATGAGTTTATTACTATCTCATATGTTTTTTCCTTTGAAAAGGTAGCATTTGAATTTTTAACTTTATATTCAATTCTAAACCTAAAAGATTTTATGGCATCCTTTTCTCCATAAAGAACGGTTCTTACAGTATGATTCTTGCTCTCGCCACTAGGAATCGTCTCTAGATCTATCTTTTCTCGAGCAAGTGGTTCACCCTCTCCAACAGACGTAGAACCTTCTGGGTAATCTATAAAAAAGGCTACGTTTTCTAGATCAGTACGATTACTATTCACGATAGATAAACCCATAATAAGTTCCTCTCCAGAAGATATTGAGCTTGGAGCCACTATTTTTATATCCAAGTTGTTTGAGGATATCATGTTTAATCCTCCAAAAAATATAAAAACTGCTATGCCGAGAGCCACCAAGAAAAATACCGTTGACCCAATAAGAAATTTGTTAAAAAAAGAGTTGTTGTGTTTAGCCATGGTTTCATTTGAAATATCAAAGGACGGTGGTGCACCCCAATCTTTGGGAACATCAGTCTCTCGTCCCGAGACCGGAGTCCTCTTTTCTTTAGGAATAACATTTTCATTCCTAGAATACAATGTTCTCTTTAGACGTTCGATACTACTTTTTTCAAATTCCATATGTTTTAAACTTAATATAAGGTCAATTTGTCTATATTATATTACCAAAAAACCAACAAAAAACATAATTTCATAACTGACTTTCTTTTAATGCTTTGTTTATAAGTAAAATCACACCTTTTTTGTTTTTATTCAATTCTTCAAGTGTTTGGATGTCCCAATCTTTCGTATTTTTTAACAAACTGTCTGTATCTTGCCCATCACCCACATAACCAAGCTGATGTAAAACTCGAAACACCAAAAGAACCTCAAGGTTTTTAGCCTCCTCCTCTTTTAGAGACAAGAGAAAATCAAAACCACTTTTTACTGTCTGGTATATTTCTTTTTGTGGAGATTCCCCTGGAATCATTTTAAGCAAAACAGATGAGACCTGAGAAAGAATTCTACTTTGATAAGTCTGACTGCCAAAATAAAAATTAGACATTTCAACCACATTTGTTACCTTCCAACCATTTTTTCCTTTTATACAAGAAATGGATACAAAAGCATATTCCTGCAAAGCAGGACGAAGTTTAGAGACCGCCAACCTGGCTGACCTGGCAGATGCGATAATTAAACCTAGATCTGAAGTTAGAATATACAGCAGAACGTTGGCTTCTCCGAAAGTCGTACGTTTTAGAATAATGCCGTCTGTTGTATATATGTGATACCCCACATTATTTAACTATTGAGAAAGTAGTGTTGCTCCCCTCGACAACACTCTGTTCTGTTTTTTCTGAATACGAAACACCCGTTATTTGAGTTGGAGATTTAATCATTTCCAAATAAGATTCTATAACCGATTTTTTATCAGTGTTTACAACTAGTTGTATTTTATCGTTTGGACTTAAATTTTCTTTTTTTCGTGCGTCCTGAATAGCCCTAATAACATCGCGAACAAATCCTTCATCTTTTAATGCATCGGTTAGGACTGTATCTAATTTCATCTCCCCCTCTACCACCTTAACATCCTTAACATTTACCTCATCTGCTATGATTTCAAGCAAGTCTTCAGTAAATTCTTCTGACACCGTCAGAGTTGCTAGAGGCTGACGAACCTTGTGTCCTGCCTTCTGACGAAGCTCAAGAGCCTCTGTAACCACTTCCCTAACTTTTTTCATATCTTCAATTATTTTTGAATCTACTTTTTTGATTTCTGGCCAACTCTCCAAATGAACACTTTCCTTCTCACCACCAACTCTACGGTAAACTTCTTCCGCCATAAAAGGCACAAAAGGTGCAACAATCTTTGAAAATTCTCTCAGAACAAGAGCCGTGTGATAAGAAGCATTGAAACGATCCTCAGCATTATCAGATTTGAATCTGTCTCTAGATCGTCTTAAATACCAAGTGGATAAATCATCTACGAAATCCAAAATTGGTCTTGATGCCTTGTCTAATTCATATTTTTCCAAAGAGGTAGTTATTGTTTCTGTAAGCTCTGTGAGACGCGCCAATATCCATGTGTCCAAAACAGACTCTTTCAGTTCCCCTGTTTTCTCCGACGGATACATTTCGTAGAAAGACAAAACGTTGTAGGTTTTTTGTATTAATTTCTTATATATTTCATCCACTCCTTTTTCAGAGAAATTGAAATCTTCTGCTTTAACCAAAGGAGACGAAACTAGGTAATAACGTAATGCATCCGCACCATACTTATTAACTATTTCCATAAGATCTGGATAATTATTCAGACTCTTACTCATTTTTCTTCCATCCTCCGCCAAAACCAAACCATTAACCACAACATGTTTATATGGTGATTTGTCAAAAAGACCAACAGATAAAACAAGTAAGGTGTAGAACCACCCTCTCGTTTGATCCAACCCTTCGGCTATAAAATCTGCCGGGAAAATCGAATCTCCTTTTTCAAATTTTTCTTTGTTTTCAAATGGATAATGGTACTGAGCAAAAGACATAGAGCCTGATTCTAACCAACAATCAAAAACCTCAAGAACTCGTTTCATTTTTCTTCCATTTTCATCCACCAACACTACGTCATCAATATAAGGACGGTGTAAATCCAAATCAAAATTTTCATTATGAGGCAAACACCTAAAATCCATTTCCTTCATTTCTGCATTAGAAAAATAATTATCTCTGTAGGAGTTACTTATTTCTTTTAATGACTTGCCTTCTGAAGACAGGTGAAGTAGCGATAAGGGTCCTCCGTGACCTATTATTACTATATTTTTTCCTTCATATTTTTCATCTATTTCATATATAAATTCCATTACTCTACGACGAACATCCTCCAAATTCTCTTTTGAGCTATTTCTTTTATAGAACCTGTCAGACATTTTAGGGAAATCTTTTGCATACTCAGCCCAAGTTCTGCCCTCCCATTCTTCACCATAAAAAACTTCACTCAATCGGTCATCGCAAATAACTTCACCAGAGTATCCTATTTCTGAACTTATGATATCTACAGTTTCTTTTGTTCTAATAAAAGGAGAGGTAAAAATCAAATCAATTTTTTTGTCTTTTAACTCTTTTGCACTAGTTCTTACTTGTTCCACACCCTCTTCAGTTAGAGAATCTTTATTTTCTTTAAAAGAAGATATTTTGCCAGTTAAATTACTTTTTGTTCCACCATGGCGAACCACAAAATAATTATTTCTCTTGTTTGTGTATTTTTTTAAATCAGATATAGATCCTACCACCACTCTATCTCCTCCATCTTTTTCCCAAACAGGTAGTGGCGCACCCCAATATCTAGAACGAGAAATGGCCCAATCTCTTGCACCCTCGAGCCATTTACCGAATCTGCCATCTCTAATATCACCAGGCGTCCAAGATATGTCTTTGTTTATATTAAGCAGACGATCTTTCAAATCCGTAACTTTTATAAACCAAGAAGTAGTAGCGTAGTTCAAAAGAGGAGTATTACACCTCCAACAGTGCGGATATGAGTGAACTATTTTTTCTTTTGAAAACAAAGTCCCTTGTTTTGCTAAATATTTTATTATTTCAACATCAGTTTTTTGATGATCTTCTATTGGTTTTACTTTTTGCCCTGCAAAATCAGTCACCTCTGGTTTAAAAGTTCCGTCACGGTTTACGTGTTGAATGAAAGGCAAATCATTTTCCTTACCAAGATTCATATCATCATCACCAAAGGCCGTAGCTATGTGAACAATTCCCGTACCATCTTCAGATGTGACAAAACTACCAGGATATACTTTCCATGCATTTTCTCTTTTTTCCAAACTGTCATTGTTGTAATAGTTGAACAGAGGTTTGTATTTTTTACCTATAATTTCTTTAGGGTCTACACTTTTTAATATTTTAAAGTCTTTTCCAAAAACTGCTTCTACTCTAGATTTCAAAAGTATATAAGTATTACCTTCCTCTAGGCCGGAGACTTCTACATACTCCATATCTGGGTTTACAGCCAAAGCTACATTTCCAGGTAACGTCCAAGGCGTAGTCGTCCAAGCCAAAAGATAAGTCCTTGGTTTGTCCAGAAGTTCCAACTCCACAGTGACTGAAATATCAGTGATATCTTTATAACCCTGGTTTACCTCAAAATTTGAAAGGGTTGTTTCACACCTTGGGCAAAGAAGCATTGACTTGAAACCTTGATACACCAAACCTTTGTCATAAAGGGTTTTGAAGGCCCACCAGACAGACTCAGTATACGTAGCATCCATAGTTCTGTAATCATCCTCCATATCAACCCATCTACCACTTCGAGGAATTATTTTTTTCCATTCATCTGCATACCTAAAAACAATATCCCTAGCGTATTTATTAAATTTTTCTATTCCATAGGTTTCAATATCTTTTTTGCTTGCCAGAGACAGTTCTTTTTCAATCAAGTTCTCCACAGGAAGACCGTGACAATCCCATCCCCATCTACGAGAAACTCGCTTACCTTTCATTGTTTGGTAACGAGGAATAATATCTTTTATTGTTCCAGGAAGTATGTGACCATAGTGAGGCAGTCCTGTGGCAAAAGGAGGTCCGTCAAAAAAAACAAAATCCCCTTCTGGAGCATCCTTTTCAAGGGTTTTTTTGAAGATTCCATTTTTATCCCAAAAATCTAATATTTTTTCCTCTTTTTCTGCTACTTCACTTTTTGTTATTTTTTCATTTTCTGCCATAGGAATATACTAGCACTTTCATGGCTTTTTTCAAAAACCCAAGCTTTTTAACTTGCTACATTCTATTTGGAACAGATATGCCGAGTAGGTGCAATCCCGATGTCATGACAGACACAAAAGCCTTAACGATAGCCAGCCTGTAGGCTGAACTTTTGTTTTCAGTATCAATTATTTTTTCCCTTGCATAAAATGAATTGAATTCAGAAGCAAGATTTGTAAGATATGTAACTAAATAATGTGGAGCATATTCATTTGCTGATCTTTCAATTACTGAAGGAAATCTTTCAAGTAGCTTCTCAAGTAAAGTAGTTTGCCAGCCAGAAGGCTCTTCTGAAGAAATCTCAACAACCTCTCTAGCCTTTCTTAAAACAGCGCTAGCTCTTACGGTGGCATATTGTAAATAAGGACCAGAATCACCTTCAAGAGATAGTGCTTTATTTATATCAAAAACAATATCCCCTCCTATAGCCTGTCGTAGAATAGAAAATTTTAATGCCGCTAAAGCAACAGTTTCCGAGACCATATCCCTTTCTTCATCTGACATAAGAGGTTCTTTAATTTTTTCTTTTGCTCCATTTTTCAAACTATTTATTATCCACTCCGCTGTCAAAACATCACCGGTCCTGGATGACATCTTGCCAGATGGTAATTTAAGCATTCCATGTGACAAATGAAGAACCTTCCCAGTTAAATCTGGAAAAACTTGCTCCAAAGATTTCTCCGTAACTTTAAAGAATGCATCCTGTTCATTGGCCGTAACAGTAATAGACAAATTAAATGGATAACATTTTTCTCTTTTTATCTGCATTAAACCAATTTCTTTAGCTTCATATGTTGGTAGCCCATCGGAGTTAAGAAAAACTCTTGTGTGCAGACCATATTTCTCACCAGGAAAAATAACTGCCCCCTCACTTTTCTCAAACACACCTTTATCTAAAAACTCTTCAACTATTTTTTTTCCAATAGGAGCTGACTCGCTTTCATAAAAATGAAAATTAAATTTATTACCCAAACGCTCATACATTTTTTCAAAATAATCCAACGAAACCTGTCTTCCGGTTTTATATAAATTATTTATTTCATCATCTGAACCATCATAAACTTTTTTATTTATATCTATTATTTCTGCTTTAGCGAGCTCATCACTCTCATACATTTTTGCTCCCAAAGAATAGGCTTGACCCAAAGTCTTCACGTCTACATTTGTACCCACTCCAAGGTTTATAATGCCCCAAATAGCTTTGGCTACATGCAAACCTACGTCGCCATGATAAGAAGCCCTGATCACTTCATTACCTTGATTCTCAATGAGTCTAGATACTGATTCTCCGATAACATTGTTCATCATGTGACCTATATGAAACTCTTTGAATGGATTTGGTTGAGTGTGTTCTATTAGAAATCTAGAACCTGAGTAGTGTTTATTCTCACCAAACGTATCACCAGCTTTGTTTATTTTTTCTATAGAAGAAGAAAAAACTTTTGAACTAATAGTTATATTTATAAAACCCGGTCCTGCCATTTCCACTCCGGAAACTTCATCTATTTTATTATTTTGTAAAATACCAACATACTTCTCTGCCAAATCACGTGGGTTAATTTTTTCATTTTTGGCCATGACCATAGCTACATTGGTAGCAAAATCCCCGTGAGTTACATCGGCAGGATATTCCAAAACAAAATCTGCCTCTACAGATAGAGAGTCTTTAAGCCATTTTTTTACTGTGTCGTGCAAAGTCATATGAAAGTCATAATAGCACAAACCGTATATTTATAAACATGTAAAATTATCCTACTTTCCCGTACTTCCAAAACCTTTTTCTCCTCTATCGGAACCAGAAAGCTCCTCCACTTCTACCACATCCACTTTTTCAACTTTTTGGATAAGCATTTGTAAAACCTTGTGACCTTTTTCAAAGGTATAAGGCTCCTTTCCTAAATTAATAGCTCCATATGTTATTTCTCCTCTGTAACCAGAGTCAATAACTCCCCCCAACATTTTTATACCGTGGTTCATAGACAAACCGCTCTTGTCCCAACAGAGCCCAACGAAACCATCTGGAATTTCTATTGAGATACCACTTTTTATTTTAGAAATTTGTCCGGGCAAAAGTGTCACAGTTTCATTGCAGTACATATCCATCCCCGCATCAAAAGAGTGAGCATATGAAGGTAACACCGCATCAGGACTTAGTTTTTTTACTTTTAGTTCCATAGATCAATCATACCACTCACCCCTGGTTTTTTGAAGAAGGTTTACTTACTCTTCGTCTTTAAAATCTTATCTATTTTTTGTGCAATTTTTACGAAGTCTTTTTCTTTTTTACCTCTCGTAGTTTCAGCAGCCGTGCCAAGTCTTATTCCTGATGGGTCCATTGGAGATCTCGTATCTCCTGGTATTGTGTTTTTATTAACAATTATTCCACCCGCCTCCAGTCTATCTCCAGCAACTTTGCCTCCGATTCCCTTTCCATCCATCCAAGTATCCATCAAAATCAAATGACTATCTGTACCTCCAGAAACAATTCTCCAACCAAGTTTTTGCAGTTCACCTGACAATGCTTTTGCATTTTTCAATATCTGACCCGCGTATTTTTTGAAAGCTGGAGTGTCCGCTTCTTTCAGTGTTACAGCTATGGCAGCAATCTGGTTTAGGTGTGGACCTCCTTGTAGCCCAGGGAAAACTGCTTTGTCTATCTTTTTATAGATTTCTCTATCATCTATTTTTGAGAAAATCATTGCTGATCGTGGACCACGCAAAGTTTTGTGAGTAGTTGTAGTAACCACATCAGCGTATTTGAAAGGCGTTGGATAAACACCACCAGCAACCAGTCCTGCGAAATGCGACATATCAACCATGAGATACGCTCCGACACTATCCGCTATTTCCTTGAACTTTTTGAAATCAACTATTCTTGGATAAGCAGTAAATCCCGCTACAATAATATTTGGTTTTTCTTTTTCTGCTAGTTTTTTTATTTCTCCATAATCAATAATCTCAGTTTTACTATCTACTCCAAACGGAACTTGTTGCCAAACTTTGCCTGTGATTGAGACCTTGTACCCATGAGTCAGGTGCCCGCCATCTTGTAGATTCATTCCCATGATTTTTCCACCAACCGGAACGAGCCCCAAGTACACCGCAACATTTGCCGGAGAACCAGAAAGTGCTTGAACGTTTACATGCCATTTACTCCCAGTTAAACCAAAAAGTTTCAGCGCCCTTTCCTTACAAAGATTTTCTATTTTATCCACGAATTCATTTCCACCGTAATACCGAGCTCCAGGATACCCTTCAGCATATTTGTTTGTTAGTTCTGAACCTAGGGCCTTCAGAACATCTTCTGAAACATAGTTTTCGGAGGCAATAAGGTTTATAACACCTTTTTGTCTCTTTTTCTCACTAACTATCAATTTTTCAATTTGTTTATCTTTCATAGTGGTCTAATTATTATTTAATTACATCCGAAAAGCAAGATTGCGAATAGAAATCTTTCAATATACAATGTACCCATGAATCCACTAGAAAAACGTACCCCAGACAACCAGTACCAACGACTCCTAAGAAACATCCTGGAAAATGGTGTTAGAACCCCGAGCCAACAAGGAGTTGATGCTTTAACACTTATAGCACCAGAACCAATGCGCTTTAAGCTTGAAAATGGTTTTCCTATGATTACAGAACGAAACATGAATCCAAAAGTTTCAGAAAATTTACCGGTAACTGTTTGGCAGCAAGCGATTGGAGAAATTTGTGCCTTCATTAATGGAGCGCACACCGTTGAGGAACTAGAAAAATTTGGCTGTTTTTGGTGGAAGTCTTGGGCCACTCCTGAAAAATGCGCCAAAAGAGGGCTCGCTACAGGAGACCTTGGCCCAGGATCATATGGTGCTGCTTTTCATGATTTTCCCACCTCAGAAGGGCCATCGTTTAACCAATTCAAACACATCATAGAACAAATAAAAGAAGAGCCTCAGCTCCGAACCCATTTTGTCAGTCCTTGGGTGCCACAATATATTGGCAGAGGCAAAGGAAAACAACAAAAAGTAGTAGTCGCACCATGTCATGGATGGTTAAACATTAGAATTATTGAAGGCAAACTAACTCTTCATATGATGCAAAGATCTGGAGATGTTCCAGTGGGGGTCCCGTCAAACATGGTTCAGTATGCAGCTCTAGCCATGATGATTGCACACGTTACAAACACTATTCCATACGAGTTTGTACACAGTATTTCTGATGCACACATTTATATTGACCAAATACCTGCCGTAGAAATAATGCTTTCTCGTGAAGCGAGAATATTTCCAACCGTGTCTATAAACAAGAACAAGGATAACTTGTTTGAATTTCGCAAGGAAGACTTTGAACTATCAGACTACAACCCCCACCCCGGAATTAAAGGTATTCCTGTTGCTATATGATTTCCATAATCGTAGCTACCTCAAAAAATTCTGTCATTGGAAAAAATGGGGAAATTCCTTGGTATCTACCTGTAGATTTAAAAC
>JAUPVY010000068.1 GCA_030916785.1 Patescibacteria group bacterium | reverse complement strand
AGACTCCAACATCTCATCCAAAACCTTTCCTGATCTGCCACAAAAAGGTCTTGCCGTCTCAGCTTCATTTTTACCCGGAGCCTCTCCTATAAACATAATTTTTGCATTGTGACTCCCCTCCCCAACCACAGGAAAATATTTATTCTCTAATCTATATTTATACAATGGAGATTCCTTAAACTCCAGAAGTCTATTCCGAATATCCTTCATTTTTTCAAATTTCTGTTCAGTGGTAAGAGACATAATCAAATGAATTATTTATTTCTATTAACCCACCACTTATTTTTTTGACTTTCTTTATCAAACCACCAATCATTTGAATCCGTTTTCATTATCTCTTTGGCTATTTTTTGTGCGTGAGAAGTTTTAAGTCTTTCTATGGCAGGAGTTATCCATTTTAATGCTCTTGTATTACCCGTATCCACTTCTTCCTTTAAAGCCAGAATCCACTCTAGATTATCTGCATCTTTAACAATAAAGGACTCTTTATTTTTTCTCTCTTCATATTCCTCTATAGTGTCAAAAATATCTTTTCCAAATGGTACAGAATCTGAGATATCTTTCACTGCACTATGTTCCTTTTTGTCTACATATTTCTGGTGCACATAATTCAAATCAGAAATTCTAGTTTCAGATATGTCATGCAATAAGCACATTTTTAAAACCTTTAATACGTCAACCGTACCATCCATCATAGCCAGAGCATAACCAATAAAGGCAACCCTATTTACATGTTCAGCTACAGATTGATTCCCCGTGCCAAGAAAGTGAAAACCACTTCTAGGAGTCTTGGCGAGGATTCCGTACTCAAACATTAGGTTTACTATCTTCTTGGTTGAATTATCTGCTTTCTTGTTATTTTTTTTCATATTATAGGTTTTGAATCTCATCTAGAACTTTCTTCGATTTCGCATCATTAAGACCTATGGCAAACAGCAAGTCCGGGTTCTCAGCTACAGTCTTGCACAAAACAACCCCTCTCTCAAGTAACATTTTTTTCTCCCTCCCCACCATAGAAGTAAGGCAAGTCAGAGGGTGAAGTCTCGATTCTATTATCATATCGTGGAGGTTACCTACTGGCGGATAGTTCCAGCCTATCATTCTCATACCACCTTGACATGATCCATACTCAATAGCTGTTGAAGTAAATTTAGTGTTTGTAACAAGCCATCCTTCATCAAGTTTTCTCTCCTTTCCATATTTGTAAGTCATCTTACTTAAGTCCTCAAAACGTGCCTTCACGTAAAGAGCAATCTTTAAATCAGACTTAACACCTAGTTCATTGTGGAATTTGGCCTCAACCATAATCAGTTTTTCATCATTCCAGGCAACTACGTCAACCTCATGATCTACACAAAACCCTCTGATTATTTTTCCTGTTTCTGCTTTAAACCCCTTAGCTCTAAAAATTTCCGCGACAAAATCTTCAAATGGAAATCCGGACGGTCCAAGTTCCATAATCGCTCTTTTCAAAGAATATTTAAATGCAACTGGTTTTTCTTCTTTATGAAGCTGTTCAAACGCAGTTTTATATATCTGATGAGTTGTAATGTCTGGAGTTAAATGCTCCTTTATATAAGTTATAGTTTTCTCTGCAGATAAACTTGATGCTCCCGCTCTCTTCAAAGAATACTCTAGTTTTTTAACATCAAACAGCTCCCTATCGCCATTGGCTTTTAAAACATAAATTTGTTCTGGATTCATAAATACAATTATCTCATAAATAACTAGTTTTTTCTATTATTCCTCCCCCAAGACAAACTTCGCCATTATAAAACACTGCAAATTGACCCTCTGCTATTGCGTTTTGTGGTTTTTGAAAAGATACGGTATAACCAGCTGCACTTTTATCCAAAACACAACCAATCTTTTCTTGTCTATAGCGTATTCTTACACTAGTTTTTATAGGAAATTTCAATACCTCTCCACCCACAAAATGCATACCGCTAATATCTAACTTCTTAACAGAAAAAACTTCACTTAAATCTTTTTCTTTGTCTGCTATTGTAATAGTATTGTTTTCCAAATCTTTTGAAACCACGAAGAAACGAGGATCATCGGATGATTTTTTCGCCACAGTAAAGCCGTGCCTTTGGCCTATAGTGTAAAACATTGCTCCATCATGAGATCCCACTATTTCACCTTTAGTGTTCAAAACGTCTCCTTTTTTTATCTCAATATAGTGAGAAAGAAAATCCTTCATATCTACCTTGCCTATAAAACACAAACCTTGACTATCTTTTTTTGTGGCAGTTGGTAAATCAAATTTTTCCGCCATTTTTCTTACTTCAGGTTTAGTCATTTCTCCAATAGGAAAAATAGTGTGTGAAAGTTGCTCCTGATTTAGAGTGTGCAAGAAATAAGATTGGTCTTTGTTTTTATCTTTTGCTTCCCATAGTTCAAAACTACCATTTTTATTTTTTATATTTCTGGCATAGTGACCAGTCGCTACAAAATCTGCACCCATCTCAACAGCCTTCTTTAGAAACACTCCAAACTTCACATATTTATTACAAAAAACATCTGGATTAGGAACTCTACCACCGGAATACTCTCTTATCATATAGTCCACCACTTCACTTTTGTATTCCTTCTCACAATCAAGAGTTAGGAAAGGTACCTCGAGGGTAGCACAGACACGCATAGCACTGCGTCTTTCTTCTCTCCAATCACAAGGCAAAAAATCTGGATGCCAGACCTTGAGAAATACTCCAGTGACATCAAACCCTTGTTTTTTAAGCAACGCCAAAGCCACAGAGGAATCTACTCCCCCCGAAACCCCGACAAAAACCTTTGGCTTTTTAGACATAGCCAATTTATACCACAGATCAACCAATCGTAAAATAAAATTTAATTACCTATAAATAGAGCTCTTTGTTTTTCTTATGTTCTTCAAAGGTTTTGGCGTAATGAATAGTACCGTCTTTTTCTGTTAGAAAATATAAATATTTTGTTTTTATGGGATTCAAGGCACTCTTTATAGCTTCGATTCCTGGGTTATTTATAGGTCCAGGAGGAAGGCCTTTGTATTTATAAGTGTTATACAAAGAATCAATTTTTAGATCGTCCAGGGTAAGCTCATATGTGTTTTTACCATTTATATATGAAAAAGTAGAATCAACTTGAAGAGGCATTCCTATCTCAAGTCTCCTCCACAAGATACCCGCAACTGTGTTACGGTCCTTTGGCAGTGCTTCCCCTTCCAATATGGAAGCCATGGTGATAATTTCTTTTTCTGTACGTCCTGAAGCTAATATCTCTTTTTCGAGGGATGTAATTTTCTTTATATAATTATCCTGAAGCATTTTAATAACCTCCGCAGGGTTGATTGCCCCAGAAACAAAATAGGTATCAGGAAACAAATACCCTTCCTTACTTTTGGCTAACTCTAAAAACTGCTTTTTATTAAACAAAACTAAATTCTTCTCGAGATATTCAGCAATCTGAAAAATATTCCAACCCTCGGGAATTGTTATTTTTATAGTATCTATACCAAATTTACCATTTACCAATCTCCTAGCCAAAGAGAAAGTTCCTTCTTTTTCAGTGAGCAAATAATCACCGGCAATAACCTTCT
>JAUPVY010000067.1 GCA_030916785.1 Patescibacteria group bacterium | reverse complement strand
AAACCCGCTTCTGGCGGGACGTCGTAAGACCAATTTAAAGGTATTACTTTGCCCCTCTTAAAACATGGTTTTTCTTAATATTCATACGTGAGGAGGAGTATAGACGATTGGAAAAAGAAAGTCAAGTTTTTTCTCCTACTTTGTCATGATACAAAGTAGGCAAAAATCTAGGCCCATCTTTCGTGCCTAAAATCCCTACATTTTAAGCCAAAAAACCTGCAAACTCCCCTGCCATTCTTATGAATATCCATAAGAATGGCAGGGGTCAAACAGTGCTGGTTTTTAAGGCAAAATAGTAGGGATTTTTCAACGCCACTCCCAGATAGGGCCAAAGGATTTTAATTAAAAACAAAAAGCCCTTGCGGGCTTTTTGTTTAACGTCTTAAAATTATTATTTACCTAACTGTAGTTGAGGTGTTTAATTCAACTTCTGACGGGGAAAAATTAATTGAGCTTACAATACTAGGATCAATATCCAAACTTGTCTTAATCATAATAAAAGGCTCGCTCTCAATAAAATAATAATATGCTTTCTCACCATTTAATGTTGCGGTTTTTTTGACAACATTCTTCTGCGTACCAGAAAAATTAATTACTAAATTTTCTTCCTCATCTAATGTTGGAAGGGGTGAGTAAATACGACCCTGATCAGCGAGCTGATCTTCTTCGGTCTTACGATTCCCAAAATTTTTAATAAATTGCTCGTTAGTAAAGCATCCCGCAGGATCTGAGCCTGGCTCGACATCATAATCACAATCCCTAGTTTTTAAAATAGATAATTTAAAATTCCCCTGACTATCATTCACCATAACAGTAGAACTCTCCCCGCTATCAAATTGTTGGGTTGAAAAATCTTTAGGAACTTTGAATGTTAAGCCAGCACCTTTATAAGTTGTTAGTAAATTAATATCATCCTGATTATTCTCTTCTACCGCTCCTTCAGTACTAGGAACATACACAGTCTCAGCCGTTTTATTATCTCCCTTCATAAACAAAAATCCCAAAACCAGGATTCCTAAAATCAAAACTATGGCCAAAATATTATTTTTCATATATCTAAATTCTAACAACCTAAAAGATTATTGTAAACATATAATTTATTTAAACAAAAAGCCCTTGCGGGCTTTTTTGTTTATTCTTTTTATCTCTACTGTGTTTCAAACATTCTTTGGGAATTCCATAGCTTCGGATTCTCATCACATCCACTTTCTTCTGGGTCAGCATCTGAGATATCACACCAGTCAAATATTTCTCCATTTACATAAACTTCAATGTCGCTCACTGTCGGATATTGGAAAGCCGCTTGCTGTATCTGCGCGGCAAATGTTGCGTCAGCACAGTGGTTACCCATAACACTTCCAGTTAGATAAACTTTTGCTGTTCCATTTACAATCTCTACGCTTTGAAAATCTAAGTTAGTTTGTGTTGCGATGGTGTTTGAATAAGCGCCGACACTAGCAGGGTTTGAAAATAGCCAGTTGTAAGTCGCACCTAAAACCGCCTGAGTCTGTGGAACTTCTCTTTCAACAAATTTAATATATGACAAACATCCGAAAGGACCGAAGTCTGCACCTACTGAATTTTCAGTGACAAGAGGAACTGTGATAGTTGTTTTACTTACTGGGGCAGGAGTGTTAGGTGATGAAGGTTTTACTGGCGAAGTAGAATTATCATCTTTTTCTTTTTCCGTATCACCTACAGGTATTTGATCTACACTTTCAGAAGCCTCCTTGTCTCCTTTAATAGATAAAAATCCAAAGACCAAAACAACAACAACCAAAACTCCGATTAATATATTTTTCATATACCAAAATCGTATCAACTAAAAGACCGGCGCGCAAGTGCCGGTCTTTTTTCTAAAAACTATTATCTATAAACTAACATCTATTTACTTCCCCGTATCGTACTGCTCGAGATATGTAGTGAGCTGACGGTTTACTTTTACGAAAGTTGCGCGTTTAGGAAACTCTTTTAAAGTTCGCGCCCCGATGTATGTTCCAGTACTTCGCAGAGACCCGAGGAGGTCTTGGATAAAATCATGAACACTTCCTTTAAAAGGAATCAGAGTGTAACGACCTTCACTTGCGCGGTGTCCGTCTTTTTTCCCGTAAAATTCTTCCATCGCTTTATTTGAAGAAGAACCAAAATATTCTTTAAATTTCTTTCCATCTTTTTCTATTGTTTCTCCGCCAGATTCTTCAAAGCCAGAAAACATCGATCCGAACATATTAAAATCTGCGCCAGCACAAAAAGCTTTCGCCACACAAGACGGATGTTGTTGTCCGCCGTCAGCTATTATTCTCCCCACACCTCGCTCGTTCGCCACACCGTGCGCCGCGTCGGCACACTCTATCACCGCAGAAAGCTGCGGATATCCGACACCCGTCATCTTGCGAGTCGTACAAGCAGACCCAGGACCGATTCCCACTTTCACGATATCAGCGCCAGCCAGGATTATCTCTTCTGTCATTTCGTTCGTCACCACGTTCCCGGCGATGATAATATGCTCCGGACAAATAGCGCGTATTTCTTTTACAGACTCCAAAAATCTTTGAAGATATCCGTTTGGAACATCGATACAGATAAAAGAGAAATTTTTTAGTAAATCTTTTTCTTTCATCTCTCGAAGTTTGGCAAAATCTTCATCACGAATCCCTAGAGTATAAGCGACATAATCAGGGTTTGTAAAATCTTTGAAGAATTTTTCAAAATCCTCGGCTGTATAGTATTTATGAAAAGTTGTAATTATTTTATATGGAGCGAGCACGCGAGCCATTTCAAAAGTTCCACATGTCGCCATGTTCGCAGTCATTATCGGAAGTCCACGCCACTTTTTAGGAGAATGATAAAAAGTAAATTCTCTTTCGAGACCTACTTCTTTTCTAGAAGAAAGAGTACTCCGCTTTGGCCTTAGCAGTACGTCGGCATAATCTAATTTCACATCTTCTTCTATTCGCATTACTGGGATATTATACACCTCATTTAAAGATAAACAAAAACCGCCCAGCGGGCGGTTTTTTGTTTATCTACTTATACATAACATGTTTATTCAACAGTATAAGTGGTGTCCACGGTTGGTATTATTGAAAAAGTATTAGAGTAATCAACAGCCCCAATACCTGTTTCACCTTCTGGAAAAATAATTATCTTGTAATTATCATGAAAACTAAGAACATCAGACCAAAAAGTAACATGCTCTTCTGTGTCACTAATTTTTGTTGGAAAACCTATATTAAGAGGTATCCCACTTACGGCTGTGGCGGTCTGAGGGAATAGTAAATGTAGTCCTGCACGAGCATTAGGGTCCACATTGCAGTATTTCCACCTAACTTGAATTGTCTGGCCACCCTCAAAAATCTCACCACCTACAGGATACACTATCTGAATCCACGGATAAGTGTCCGGAAGACATTCCCGATCTTTTACAGGTACACGGTACGACAATAATCGACCGTTATCGCTTTTTAAAATAGCACTCACTGTTATTGTATCAAGTATTCCAGTTGCAGTCAGTCCGTTTTTAGTTTGGAAATCTTTCACCGCTCTTTCTGTTATCGGTCCGAAAGTTCCAGAAATATCTCCTTTATAAAGACCTTGTTTTGTTAGAGCTTCTTGAACTTGTAAAATAACATCTGATTTATCACCTCTTTTATAAACTGCGCCTTCTGTTATTTTAGTAGAAAAGTTTACAACTTGAGCGCTTTGGTTTGATCCATCTAAAGACATCCCGCTCGAAGAATCACCTCT
>JAUPVY010000066.1 GCA_030916785.1 Patescibacteria group bacterium | reverse complement strand
ATTCTATTTCTCTCATAACTACTTTTGAAATATTTTTCTCACGCTCAGTCAGTTTCAAATTCATCACAAAATCATATGCATCCTTGATAGACATTGCTGTCAGTTCTACTATATTTTTATTTCCTATTAGCACATGCAGAGCCTCCTCACGAAGTCTGGCACCGTTACATTTAGGACAAGGTTCCTTTCCAAAAAAGTGTCTGGTACCCAAACCATTACATTCAGGACATGCCCCATATGGAGAGTTAAAGGAGAAAAGTCTTGGTTCAACTTCTGGATAAGAATAGCCATCTTTTGGACAAGACAGTTTTGAGGACATGAAAAACTCCTCTGGCACATAGGTCTTGTCCGATTCTTGAGCAACATCTCTGAACATTATTTTTACTTGTCCCTCTGACTCATTTAGAGCCTTCTCCAAATCCTCAGCCAATCTTTCTTCAGCACTTTTAATATCCGTTTTAAAATCCAAAAGAGAAATGCTGTCCACCAGAACATCTATGGAATGTCTTTTGGTTTTGGTCATTTCTATTCTTTCACGAAGTGATTTGCGCACCCCATCTACTAACACATGTGAATAGCCCTTACCTAGTAAATCGTAAAGCAGTTGGTAATACTCTCCTTTTCTTCCTCTAACCACTGGTGCAAAAATCTCAACATAGATAGGAAGAGGAATTTTTTTTGTGCTAGTTGCTATTGTTTTTTTCTTTGCATCAATTTTTTCTAAAATAAAATTTTTTATTTCTTCGTTTGAAAGTTTCTTTATTTCATCTCCACAAACCAAACAGTGTGGGTGCCCTATGCGTGAATACAAAATACGTAGATAGTCATAAATCTCTGTGATAGTTGCCACAGTAGAACGTGGATTATTTGATCGGCTTTTTTGATCAATAGAGATAGCTGGAGAAAGTCCTGATATTTCGTCCACATCTGGTTTTTGCATTTGTCGCAAGAATTGACGGGCATACGAGGAAAGAGACTCAACATACCTTCTTTGTCCCTCGGCAAAAATAGTATCAAAGGCCAAAGAAGATTTTCCAGAACCAGACAGACCTGTAAAAACCACCATTTTATTTCGTGGCATTTCCAAAGTTATATTTTTAAGGTTATGCGTTCTGGCACCCTTAACTATGATTAAATCTTGTTTTTCTTTTTTCATATATGTGTTCGTATATACGCAAAGACACCTCCGATGGGCTATAGGATATGGTGTAGAGGAAAATAATACCACAAATAAACAAATTTGACATCAAATCCAATAATGTTAGTGTTTTTGGCAGACACTCTCAGGGGGAACCCTAGAAAGAGACAAAGGTGGCAAAAAGACTAGAGAGACCAGCTATGGGTATGAGCATCACCTGGGCCGACAGAAAGGACCCAGAAGTGGTGAAGCTCATGCGTCAGCACGGTAAAACCTTCAAGGTGTTCCACGTCTGTACCACACGAGAGACTGGTAGGAATGGACGAACCAGATTCCACGTTCTCCTAGAACGCGAAGGAAAACCCATACTCCAGCCCGACGGGAGCCTCCGTTCCTTCAGGTGGAGCCTCTTCCGCAAAATCTAGCACTAGCCGGCGACGGACCCCAGAGGTCCCTCGCCGGTTTCGTTATTCAAACAAATCCTTCTTTGGCTTCTTTACTTTTGCAGGAGTAGATCTCTTTATAAGCTCCGCTATTTCATCTCGCAGTATCGCCGCTGTTTCAAAATCCAAAACCTTAACTGCCCCATCCATTTGTTTCTCTTTTATTTTTATAAGTTTGGCTGGATCTTTTGTAAACATTTTTTCGTCCATCTGGAGCAAACTATCTACAGTTTTGGCATGTTCTGTTTTCATCTGGTCAGTAATATCCTGAATCTTTTTTATAATAGTTTTCGGAGTAATCCCATGTTTTGTGTTGTATGCAACCTGCAAAGCACGACGACGATTTGTCTCTCCCATGGCTCTCTCCATTGACGCTGTCATTGTGTCGGCATACAAAATAACTTTACCATCCACGTTTCTAGCAGCACGACCAATAATCTGTATCAAACTCGTATCACTTCGAAGGAACCCTTCTTTATCTGCATCCAAAATTCCAATAAGAGTGACTTCTGGCAAGTCCAAACCTTCTCGAAGGAGGTTCACTCCAACCAAACAGTCAAACTCTCCACGACGAAGAGAGGTTAATATTTCAATTCTTTGTATCGTTTTTATATCACTGTGCAAATATTCCGCACGAATCCCCTTCTCTTTCAGGTATTCACTTAAATCCTCTGCCATTTTCTTGGTCAAAGTTGTTGCAATAACACGACCGCCTTTTTTGATAGCCGTCTCTGCTTCTTTTATAAAATCAAAAATCTGACCCTTGTATTTTCCTTTACCAACTATCGGCCTAACCTCTATCACAGGATCAATAAGTCCTGTAGGACGTATAATCTGCTCTACGATTTGCTCGCTGTGCTCTTTTTCATACTGTCCTGGTGTTGCAGATGTATATATAGTCTGCCCCACTCTTTTTTCAAATTCAGAAAAAGTCAGGGGTCTATTATCTTTAGCACTTGGAAGTCTGAAACCGTAATCCACTAGTGCTTGTTTTCTAGATGAGTCTCCTCCATGCATAGCTCCTATCTGCGGAACGGAAACGTGTGACTCATCTATAACTGTAAGAAAATCTGGGGTACCGTCTGTTTTGTGTGGAAAATATGATAGCAATGTGTCCGGCGCTTCCCCAGGCTTTTTGCCAGAAAAATGTCTGGAGTAGTTTTCTATACCATTGCAGTATCCCATTTCGCGAATCAAAGCTAAATCATATGAAGTTCGTCTCTTTAGTCTCTCAGCCTCCAGGAGCTTACCTTCTTTTTCCAATTCTTTCAGTCTAGTAGCCAGTTCTGCTTTTATTGTTTTGAAAGCTCTCTCACTCTGTTCCTTTGTTGATATAAAATGTTTTGCTGGGAACAAGAAAAAAGCAGGAGTTGCTTCTAAGACACCTCGAGTTATGGCATCTATGACCAAAATTTCTTTTATATTACCCTCTTCTATTTCAATTCTGTAAATTTGTTTCTGGGATATAGGCATTATCTCTAGCATGTTGCCTATAGCTCGAAACATTCCAGGTTTCAAATCCGCAGTAGTTCTCTCGTAGTGAATATCTATGATTTTACGTATAAACTCTGCACGCGAAATTTTCTCTCCCTGACTTATTTTCAAATTAACTTTCTCATATTCTGCTGGAGAGCCAAGACCATATATACAGGACACAGACGCAACTATTATCACATCTTTGCGAGTCAGTAGTGCTTGGGTTGATGCATGGCGAAGTCTATCTATCTCTTCGTTTATCATGGCTTCTTTTTCAATATAAGTATCAGATACTGGCATGTATGCTTCTGGTTGATAGTAGTCATAGTAGGAAACAAAATAGTGAACAGCATTATTTGGAAAAAATTCTTTGTACTCCTGGGCCAGCTGTGCTGCCAGAGTTTTGTTGTGGGCAATAACAAGAGTTGGTTTATTAACTTCTTGTATTACATTGGCAACTGTAAAAGTTTTGCCTGAACCGGTCACGCCAAAAAGAGTCTGATGTCGCAGACCTCCTTTCACACCATCCACCAGTTTTTCAATAGCTTGTGGTTGGTCTCCCGCAGGTTTAAAATCTCTTTTTATATCAAAATTCATATGGATATTATACATTATCACTCTGAAATATCGTCGAACTCGTAACTTTATACAATAAGTTAAATATAATAGAAAAGGGCGGGGTGTAGCTGCAGCTACGAACCCCGCCCGAGCGAAGAACTCGGTAGTACCTCACCTCCTGTGGTGAGCCCCCTAGACCGAGTGACTCGGGGGATCATGAAACGAACGAGCTACGAAC
>JAUPVY010000065.1 GCA_030916785.1 Patescibacteria group bacterium | reverse complement strand
AATCCATTATTGCCCTAAAAAAAACAATATTTCCTCCGAATATTTTAAACAATGGTATTGCTGGAAAAAAGGTTATAGACCACACGATAATACCGGAGATAAATAGGTTTAGTAAAAAATTTGATCTAATCATTTTTTTAAATTTTGGCGGAGAGAGCGAGATTCGAACTCGCGGTGCCGGTTAGGGCACGACGGTTTAGTAAACCGTTGATTTAAACCACTCATCCATCTCTCCAGATTTTTATAATACTAACATAAAACTATTTATTTACGACTATGTGTCTATGTGGTAGTCTAACTCTATTGGAGACGTGTCAGAGTGGTCTAATGTACCTCTTTGCTAAAGAGGCGTGCCCTTTAAACGGCACCGACGGTTCGAATCCGTCCGTCTCCGCACGATTTTTTGGTTACAAAAAATCAGGAGACGGAGCAAAGTCTGGGAGACTTTGCGTACGGATTCGAAGCCCGATTGAGATATTTTTGGAGTTTACGAACAAAAATATCCAATTGGGGTACTGAAACTGTAAGTTTCGAAACTCCGTCCGTCTCCGCACGATTTTTTAGTGAGCAATTGTAAATGCTAAAACGTTCCTAGCTCCAGCAGAGAGTAGGGTATTTCTGGCCTCGGATAGTGTGCTACCAGTTGTAACAACATCATCAATCAGTATTACGTATTTTCCTTCTACTCGTGGGTCTGCCTCAAAACAACCAACTAAGTTCAGCATTCTTTCTTGTTTTGATTCACTTCGACTTTGTTTTGGGGTATCTTTTACTTTTTGAAACCATTGTGGTGCATAGAGTAGGGTTCTGGCCAAATCGTTTTCTAGAATACTTTTAGCTATTATTTCACTTTGGTTATAGCCTCTCTCTATTCTCCTGGTTTCTGTTATGGGTATGGGTATCAACAGAAACTCTGCGTCATTGTTAAATGTCACAATATCAGAAACTTCAGCAACAATCTCTTCATAAATAAGTTTAGCGATATGATTTATAGGTTTTGTGTTTTCCTTATACTTTAACTCCCAGATAATTGCTCGAACCTTATTGTCTTTGTAATAAAATAGGGGATGTATCCAATTCAGACTCTCTACACCTCCTGATTTTGGAAGACTGTTAATCTTTTCCTCATTCATTTTGCTGACAATGGCAAAATCTGTTCTAGGTGGTAAAATAGAATCCACAATTACGAGAAATAAATTCTTTATTTTTTGTAACATGGTAGTTTCTTTATGTTATACTAATTATATACTATAAATTCTATGGCAAATTTTTTTTCAAAAACTATCGGTTCTATTTTAGGAAAGAGAGGCCAGAGTGTTTTAGGTATAGACATAGGTTCTTCTTCTATAAAAATAGTCCAATTGAGTCGTAAAAACGGTCATGCGGTGCTTGAAACCTATGGGGAATTGGCTCTGGGGCCTTATGCCGGCAAAAGTGTGGGTGAAGCAACAAGCTTGCCTCCTGAAAAGGTAGTGGAGGCGATCCTGGATATGCTCAAAGAAAAAGAGGTTAATGTTAGTACCCGAGTTTGCGGTGTGGCCATACCTTTTGCTTCAAGTCTTATGGCAGTTATGGAAATGCCTGTTCAGCCACAAAAACAACTTGAAATAATGGTTCCTGTAGAAGCAAGAAAATATATTCCTGTGCCTATTTCAGAAGTAGCTCTCGATTGGTATATTATACCAAAAGATAAAAATCCAGATACAGAACAGGTTCCAGAACCTGATGCAAAATTAAAAACCCAGAATCTTGAGGTTCTTATTGTGGCTCTTCACAACGATACTTTGGTTAAATATAAAGACATAGTAACCAAAACTCAACTTGACGCTAGTTTTTTTGAGATAGAAATATTTAGTACCATGCGTTCTATTTTGGATCAGGAGATTACGCCGGTTCTTATTGTGGATATGGGTGCAACAAGTACAAAACTGTATATAGTTGAAAGAGGTATATTGCGTTCTTCACATTCAGTCAATCGTGGCTCACAGAGTATTACGGATGAACTCTCAAAATCTTTAGGTATTTCCGTTGTAGATGCTGAGTACCTAAAGAGGGAGAAGGGTCTTATTGGAGAAGTTAATGGGGTTAAGGTAAAAGAGGTGGTTACTCTGACTTTAAACTATATCTTTTCAGAATCAAATCGCGTTATATTAGCTTATCAGAAAAAATATAACAAAAATGTAAGCAAGGTAGTGCTTGTTGGGGGAGGTAGTGCACTTAAAGGTGTGGTAGATGTTGCAAAAGAGAGTTTTCAGACAGAGGTTGTAGCCGGTGATCCGTTTGCAAAAGTCGTAGCGCCAGCATTTCTAGAGAAAGTTTTGCACGATACCGGTCCAGAATTTGCTGTGGCGGTGGGCGTCGCTCTCCGAAGACTCCAAGAGCTGGATTAACTTTCTTTTTATCCGCACACTAATTTTGCCATCATCCTGTTTTTGTAAAAACAAGTCATCTTTACTCTAAAAGTCAGTAGAAATTAATTTTTTGTAGATATATTCGGTCAGGATAAAAAACAATGGCAAAATTAGTGTGCGGATATACACAGTTTACATAGTTTTTTATTTGTTTGTGTATTATAATTAGTACAGCATGGAACCAAAATTTCAAAACTCATTTATTCCAAAAAAACCAATGGGTTTGACTCAGAGTGTGGGTGTACAAGTATCACACCCCACCAATATTTTTTCTGTTATAGCTGGAGCTATTTTTGTTATTGCATTGCTTATTTCTGGAGGGCTATTTGCCTACAGTAAAATTCTTGATGGTCAAATAAAAGAGGTTCAAGTAAAAATTTTGGATGCTCGTGGAGCTTATGAACCAGAAAAGATAAAAGAATTGATAGATATAGACAAAAAAATAACCTCATCGAATGATCTTCTTAGGAACCACGTAGCGGTTTCAGAAGTTTTGTCGTTGCTTGAAAATTTGACCCTAAAAAAGATGCGTTTTACTAGTTTTGAATATACAAAAAATAACAACAAACCAACAGTTAGTATTACCGGTGACATACAAACATACAACGCCCTAGCAAGACAACAAGAATTTTTCGCTAGTACTGAGTTTATCAGAAACCCCAGATTTACAGATTTTAACCTGGGAGACAATGGTTACATTTCTGTAAAATTTTCTGCTGACTTAGATCAGAGCCTTATTTCTTATAAGAGGATAATGGATAAAACAATAACAAATTAAATGAAATTTTTTGCACCAATTATTGTCATAGGAGTGGCCATAGGAATGTATTTTTTCTATATGGATACGGCCTTTCCTGAGGTTCAAGTTCTTAGAGAAAAAAAATCTAAATATGATGAGGTTTTACAAAAGGCGGTTGAGCTCGGGGTTTTAAGAGACAGCCTTCTAAAGGAATACAGTAACGTATCGGTAGATAATTCAGAGAGATTAAACAAGCTTATTCCAGAAAAATTTGATGCAGTACTTTTTGCGAATGATATAAACACAATGATAGTTAACAATGATTTGTCTGTTAAGGATTTTAAAACCAACCCTCAAAGAACAGAGGATCGCAGTTTGATAACTGGCGAGGAACAGAATATTCCTTACGTGACAAATGTAGTTACGTTCAGAGTGATAGGGGATTATGATAAATTCATTAAATTTCTAAAGGAGATCGAGTCCAGTTTAAGATTGATAGATGTGGTCAAACTATCAATAAAAAATATAGGAGGTACCAAAACCACAGATAATTTTCTTGAATTCATGTTGGAAGTTAACACTTATTCTCTAAGATAATAAAATGTCAGTAAAAACACAAAAAATGATAATAGGAGCCTGCTTAGCCTTTCTTGTGGTTTTTTGGGGTTACAAATTTATAAAGGGTGAACCTGATCCGGCTGTTATAGTTGATGGTTCAGAGATGGCTCCGGTAGATC
>JAUPVY010000064.1 GCA_030916785.1 Patescibacteria group bacterium | reverse complement strand
AATTTAGTAGTGTTTCAGCGAATTTCATTGAAATTAAGAATTCATCACGAGTAGTCGTGTATTATAATGAAGATCCGTCTGTACCAGAATATAAAGCGATCAAAATACACATCTTAAGTTTATAGCCATATCGTAAATTTGCATTTTTCTCCCAAATCCATATAATAAACCCCGTATGTTAAAACACAGGGTATTATCAATTGCACTCATTATTATTGTTGCAGCTATCGGTTTCTTTGTTTATAAGACGGACAAATATCCATTTAGATTTGGTCTAGATTTGAATGGTGGTACAGAGCTGACTTATAGGGGGGATATATCAAAAATAAAATCAGGGGATATAGATGGGGCAATGGCCTCTCTTCGTGATGTCATAGAAAGAAGAATAAATATATTCGGTGTGTCAGAGCCAATAGTTCAAGTAGAAAATCCAGGACTTGTTGCGGGTTCTGACGACTACAGACTCCTCGTAGGTCTTCCAGGTGTTACAGATATAGATGAGGCAGTGGAGCTTATAGGAAAAACTCCAAAACTCGAGTTTATGTTGGTTCGCGAAGAGGCACAGAAATTTACAGAAGAGGAGCTTAAAACAAAAACAAATGATGAGATTTTTGTGACTACTGGTTTGGATGGGCAATATTTAGAGAATGCACAACTACAGTTTACAACATCAGGAAGTGGTCAATTGGCGGGCGAGCCTATAGTTGCTATCGCTTTTAATGAAGAGGGAAGGGATTTATTTGCTAAAATAACCAGAGAAAATATCGGTAAGATTTTGGCTATATTTCTAGATGGACAAGTTATTTCAAGTCCTGTTGTTCGGGATGAAATCAAGGATGGTAAGGCTATAATATCTGGTGGATTTACGGGAGAGGAAGCAAAAGCACTTGTTCGAGATTTGAACTACGGAGCTCTTCCTGTGCCAGTAGAACTTATTTCTACTCAGAGTATCGGGGCATCTCTTGGTGAAGACGCGAAAACATCAGGGGTGAAAGCCGGTTTGTTAGGGTTTTTGCTTATCGTTATTTTCTTAATCGTTTGGTATAGATTACCAGGTATAGTTGCTAGTGTTTCACTAGTTATGTACATAATATTATCCCTAGCTATATTTAAACTAATTCCTGTTACATTTACAGCGGCAGGTATTGCAGGGTTTATCTTGTCTATCGGTATGGCAGTAGATGCCAACGTTTTGATTTTTGAAAGAATGAAAGAAGAGCTAAAGAAAGGTAAGTCAGTTCACGACTCTTTGCACGAGGGATTCTCTCGAGCGTGGCTTTCTATTCGTGACTCAAATATTTCATCTATGATAACAGCAGTTATTCTATTCTGGCTTGGAACCTCTGCAGTCAAGGGGTTTGCATTGACCTTGGGTTTGGGAGTTTTGGTTTCTTTGTTTACCGCTATCACAGTTTCAAGAACATTCTTGTTTGCTTTGGCTCCAAAGAAAGATACCGGAGCACCAAGTCGACTTCAGAAATTTTTATTCAGTAACGGTCTTCACTTTTAAAATTTATGTTCATAGTAAATAACAGAAAATTCTTCTTTGGTTTGTCTCTACTACTTGTGATCGGATCCTTCGTAGCTGTCTATATTTATGGTCTGAATTTCGGTATTGATTTTAAAGGCGGTTCAATATTAGAAGTTTCATACCCAGCTCTTTCCACAGAAACAGTGGCAGTGAGACCAGATGCAGAGAGTGTAAAAGCAGGATTGAACGGTCTTAATCTCGGCACATATGTTCTAACTCCTTCTGGGGACTCTAACTATATTTTGAAAACCAGAGAAATAGCCCCTGCTGAAAAAACTCAAATTGTGAGTGTCTTCTCAAACAACAGTAGTATTGAAGTAAAAGAAGAAAGATTTAATTCAGTTGGTCCAACTGTGGGTGATGAGTTAAAAAATAAAGCTTATTTGGCCATCATCGTGGTACTTATTTGTATCGTGCTTTTTATCACATTTGCTTTCAGAAAAGTTTCTTTTCCTGTTCCTTCTTGGAAGTATGGATTAGCTACAATCATAGCTTTAGCTCACGATGTCATTGTTCCAACAGGAGTATATGTTGTTTGGACCCATTTCAATGGGGGAGAGATTGACCTTCTGTTTGTCACTGCACTCCTTGCCATACTAGGTTATTCTGTTCACGACACCATTGTTGTGTTTGATCGTGTTAGAGAGAACTTGAGAGTTAACCATGATACAAAATCAAGAGATTCTTTTTCAGAAACAGTTGGACATTCTCTAACTCAAACTATGGGAAGATCAATCAACACATCACTTACTATTTTCTTGGCTTTGGTTGCACTGTATTTTATGGGTGGAGAAGCTACTCGTAACTTCTCATTCGTTCTGCTTGTTGGAGTTATTGCTGGTACATATTCATCTATTTTCTTGGCTTCGACACTGCTTGTCACTCTTGAGAAAGCTCAGAAGAAGAGTTAATTGATTTATCTAATATTTTAATATAGTGTTTTATTAGGAGGGGCGATGCAAATTCAAAGAGGTTCTTGCGATAGTTGTGGTTTTGTTGGAACTGTCGGCAACTGTCCAGGTCATGGAGGTTTGTATAGTGAAGGATGTGAAGTTACTAGAGAGCATTTTCACTGTGCAAGTTGTGGTAGGACACTTACTAACACATGGAGTGACTGGGATATTCGTACTCCAGATTTGCTTCAGCAACTTGAGGCCGAAAAGGCTTTCGCCAAGTATAATTAGCCCGCTTTACTTTAAGTCCAAGGGGACCCAGAAGAGCGGGTTTTCTTGTGTCCAAAATGACCATATCGAAGTAAAATAAAAGGCTTGACTTCATAACAAATATGGCTATACTACTTAGGTGCCTTAAATAAGGCATATTTTGTACACGGAAAGTACTTTGACAATCAAATTGAATTTATAGAATGTATTTATAAGTGCAAGTTTTCGTCAAACCCATGGTCCTGTCAGGGATTGTGGGTACGACAAAATATTCTTTATTAAATATATTCCGGAAATGAGAGTCTAAAGCAACGACTCTCAATATCAATAACAATCATAAAACAGTGTTCATCTAAGATGTGAAAATAAAATAAAAATATATTCTTCTTTATTTTGTTCCGCTCATTTTAAAGTTTTTGATTAAACTATTTTTATAAAGGGTAAGCAAAGTGAGTATCGAAAATTTATTTTCGATGCGAGCGCGCGACCCCTTTATATAAAAGATTAGCAAATCTTTTTATAAGAGTTTGATCCTAGCTCAGGATGAACGCTGGCGGCGTGGATAAGGCATGCAAGTCAAACGGCCCGCAAGGGCAGTGGCGAACGAGGTAGTAACACGTGGATTACATCCCCCAAAGTCAGGAATAACTAGTCGAAAGATTAGCTAATACTTGATAGTCTCTTCGGAGTAAAGATTTATCGCTTTGGGAATGGTCTGCGAAGTATCAGCTAGTTGGTAGTGTAATGGACTACCAAGGCTATGACGCTTAGGGGAGCTGAGAGGCTGACCCCCACCGATGGAACTGAGAAACGGTCCATACACCTACGGGTGGCCGCAGTCGAGAATCTTCCGCAATGGACGAAAGTCTGACGGAGCGACGCCGCGTGATGGATGAAGTCCCTAGGGACGTAAACATCTTTTATGAGGGAGAAAGTTTATTGATAGTACCTCACGAATAAGGGGTTGCTAAACTCGTGCCAGCAGCAGCGGTAATACGAGTGCCCCGAGCGTTATCCGGAATTATTGGGCGTAAAGGGTGTGTAGGTGGCAGTGTTAGTCAGACGTTAAAGCCCGGAGCTTAACTCCGGAAATGCGTTTGAAACGGCACAGCTAGAGGATGGCAGGGATGTATGGAACTCATGGAGTAGGGGTGAAATCCGTTGATATCATGGGGAACACCAAAAGCGAAGGCAGTACATTGGGCCACTCC
>JAUPVY010000063.1 GCA_030916785.1 Patescibacteria group bacterium | reverse complement strand
GTTTACCTTTCTTACCGGTTGGTAAAGTAAGTTTCCAATCAGACAAGTCAATCATAATATTTTTGGGAAAGAAAATGTATGATTTGTTCTCCTATGTCACTGTTTTATCACGGCTTAGTCATTCAATGAGGGCCATGGGAAGACCAGTATATTGCTCAACCGTCTTATACGCAACAACCATCAAGCGTTCTTGGAGGGGCGTCCCATACAGATTCTGCATCAAGATTCGGTCTAATAAACAATCTGGACAGAAAGTTCCAATCACGGCTAACGATGCCCGCCCAGAGAGGTAAATATAATATGCATATGATGACTGGACCTCAACAAGCACGTATATTATAATGCCAGAGATACTATATCAATATAATCAGCTTTTCTCTTTTTCATTTGAATATCAGTTGTTACGTAATACCCATACAGATTATTTTTTAAAACAAATGTTTGAGACATTGTTACTTGCTTTTTTGAGTACGCTACTTCAAACTGTACAGCAGGGGAATCAATCATTAAAAAGTTTCGCATTTTTCTTTTGCTATAGCCGACCCAGTGATTGAAAAAATAAGGGCAAGGAACCATTTTGATCAGATCTAGTTTCCGCAACTTTAACATTTTTAATTTGAATTCTGTTTTCAAGATCTCGGCAACCATTACCCATATTTCCAAAGGTAGTTTCTTTAAAAACTGATTAGCGTGTTTCTCCATAAAGTACGGGAGTTTCATAATTAATATTTAGATACTTTCTTTATATATTATTAGGGCACAGATAAGGTTACACAGCACATGTCAAAATTTTCTATAAATAGAGACGAAAAAGTAAAAAAATTATTATGGATCTCAAAAAATCTGACAATCAACTTTGGAAACTTTCTCAATCAAAACCTTCCAAGGACGGAAGCATTAAATTTGGTGCCCTTACTTATGACAATCATGGGGAACTCAGCGTTATGTTTACAGCAAACTTAATTAGTCTTGTTGAAAATGACAAACACTTTGTACTATCTTGTTCCATTCCAGTTGAACTTTTGTCTTCATTCAAAGCTATTGAAAGTCTTTTAGGAGATATTCGCGGAAACAGCAGACAATACTTTTTCATTTATAACGGCACTTGTAAAATTAAAATTCCGCACAAGGAAAATAATCTTGATATTGACTCGAACTTTTCTTTTGATGATGTACAAAAACTTCCTTCCGGAGCTGTATTGAAAGTAACAGGAAAGTTTGGATACTATGTCGATGATGGTAATGAAAGATGTGGGATGTTCTTCAAAACAACTGATGTAAGAGTCGGTAGAAAATAAAAAAGTTTATTAATACCTATAAGTAAACCCATGAAAGTCATTCAAACTTAAGGTCACGCCCTTGACAGTTGTATATTCTTCAGGTGGCTCGTTGGCAGGACGGAATACCCTCATATATTCTGGTAGAGGCATTGAAAATCTTGGATCAGTGATTTTTCCAGTTTTTTTATACTCATAACAAGTACTATCGTTAAGGTATCCGCCGTTATAATGATATGTACGTTTAAGATTACCATTCTCATTTGTAGAGGTTACATAAGTAGGGAGTAATACCGTGTCTGCACGAGCCAAAATTTTCATATCGTCCCAGGTCAGATACACGCCAAATCCACTCATTCGCTTATGCAGTTGTGTAAACGCATCAGCCCATTTTATAGCGTATTTTTGGTACGCAGGAGCACCCAAATTAACTTCGTGAGGATCTCTATGAAAGTACAAGTAAGCCATTTGACGATCACTATAGTTGTACAAGGTGAAATCTGCAATGGTGGTCGGTAGCATATAGAATTCGCTAGCTAAACGAGGGTACGTATTAGTTTCTGCTTTGTACTGTAAGATTAACTCGTCTCCGTTTGTTTGCAACAGGTTAAGCGCTATTTGCTGATCAGAATTTAGCCGCCAATCCCACCAAGGACAGTTGTAGTATCCGTTACAGAAACCTACATCAACCCTATTGTATTTGTATGTAGGCTCCCTAGCCCCAGATGCCGCGGCGGTTGATGTTGTTACAGGTAGAGCTACAGGTTGAGCTACAGGTGTTTGAGTTAGAGGTGTTTCAGCTATAGGGGTTTCTGCTACAGGTGTTTGAGTTAGAGGTGTTTCAGCTATAGGAGTTTCTGCAACAGGTGTTTGAGCTAGAGGTGTTTCTACAGGTGCCTGTTGGACAGGTTCCTCAGGAGGGATACCGGTATCCGTCATACCTACACCAGGACCTCCAGTAGTAGCGGTCCCGAGACCTGTGCCAAATTCTCCGTATGGATTAGCGCCAAAAGGGTCAGCTATTTTCTTGTACAAATTTGCAGAGTTTCTAATAATTAAACTGTTCATTTCACGGATTTTAGCATTTTGCTGGAGCAAATAAGGAACACCGTCTGAAGAGTAAGGATTGTACCGCCCAACTAGTCTGTTAAAACCCATACGATCCTTCAACATATATTATTATGTGTTTTAAGATTTCATGCCTTGGGGAGACGTAAAACAGACAGCAGCTGCCGCAGAAGCACAAGTAGCTGGACGCAATCAATATCAGAACCCTGGAAACTTTAATTTCTTGGATACCGCATACCTTGGTAATGAGAGCATTGGCGTCTTGGAGGCCGTTCTGCCAATAGCAAAAAGAGCAGGATTCCAATCTGTTGACCAAGAACGGGCCACAGCAATAGCGCAGAGTGAAGCGCAAAAAAGAGGATTTTTAGCAAACATTCTAAGTATAGTAGGAATGGCCGCAATGTTTGTCCCTGTAATTGGACCTGCAGCATCTATGAGCACAAGCACTTACGCAGCAAAACTGAGGGGCGAGATTTAATTTTTATTTTTTAAAAAAAGACTTAAATATATTTTTAACTGGTGCCACTTTTTTTTTGACTGTTGGTTTTTTTATAAGACTCGATCTTGATCCTAAACTCGAAACACTCGATGATCTTGAAGCAATGCTAGGTCTTGATACAACACTCGTTCTTGAAGTACTTATTTTTGACGGAATGGCTGGAAGTTTAATAGCATTTGATGGTACACCAACAGGTCTGGCTGCCACAGGCGTTGATTTTGATACTATAGGGGGCAGAACCTTTTTCATGGTAAAAGGGGTTTTAGTCTTAATTGGTGGCAAGACTGCTTTTGATACCAAACTTGGTCTCTTGGCATTAGCTTTGGCAAGTGATTCCTTTGTAGCTTTTGCAAGTTGTTTTGCAAGTGCTTTCTCTGTAGTTTTTGGTGGTTTGTATTTTTTATCAGGAATGTTCCAAATCAGTTTCATATCTTGTGCGAACGTTCTCTTTTTATATTCACTCTTTTTAGCAGCTGGGGGAGCTTCATAAGGTTTTACACCCTTTGGTATTGGGGGTGGTTGGCGAACAAATGACTTCTTCCTTGCCAATGGTTCATCGAAACTCATTAAGTTAACTGATGATTTCCTTTTTTTACCCTCAGAATATGCGGGGGGTAAATCCGCATCCTTTTGATACAGTGGTAGGGCGTCATCCAGAGTTGCTTCGAAATAACTTGGAGGTTTACTAGAAAACTTAGCTGCAGCTTTGGAGAATTTCTTTTTATCTACTCCCATAGTAGCTTTTGATTTTACAAATAGTTTCGTCGCTTCATCCTTTTTGATTTCTTTAGGAATTTGTACTGCTGGTTTGAATTGTTTTGATTTTCTAAATTTATCCATCAAGTCTGAAGATACTTTAGAAACAGTCGCTTTGGCTTTTTTTAAAGATTCCATTAGAGCTGATCCTTTTTCTTTTAACAAACTTTGAACTTTTTGATCCGACATAGTAGAAACTATTGCCTGTAGCTTTTGCTTTCTAGTTTTACCTTTCATAAAAGACATTAGGCCAGGCCCTAGTGCCGCGATTCCCAAAAACTGTAAAACACCAAAGACTGCATCTTCGTCAATATCAGGAATATCATGATCTAAACTA
>JAUPVY010000062.1 GCA_030916785.1 Patescibacteria group bacterium | reverse complement strand
AAAAATAAATCATACTATTTCTTCTGTTTCTGCCCAGTTGTCTCCTGCCTCGGCATTGGCAACACAGACTATTCCATAAACTTTCTTTGGATCAATAATACTTTCCATTATTCTTTTTATTTCAGGAGATACAGAATCAATAATTCCTTCTTTTACCTCATAAACTAACTCATCGTGAACTTGAAGCAATAGTCTCACATCTTTCTTTAGATTCTTGCTTATCAAAAACTTGTCTATCTCTATCATAGCTAGTTTTATAACATCTGCTTCTGTTCCCTGAATAGGAGCATTTATTGCCATCCTCTCGGCACTTGCCTTCATAAATAGGAGTCTCGAATTAATATCTGGAAAATATCTTCGGCGACCAAAAAAAGTTTCAGTGAATCCTTTTTGGGCAGTCTCTCTTTTTATTTTTTGTAAATATTCTGCTAGTCCTGAAAATTTATTAAAATACTCATCTAGAAATTTCTGTGCATCTTCTTTTGAAGTTCCTATATTTTGCTTTAGAGCCATAACACCCATACCGTACATAACACCGAAATTTATGGTCTTGGCCTTACTTCTCATTTCCTTTGTTACCTTGTCTGGAGCTACCCCAAAAACTTCACTGGCCACAGCCGTGTGAACATCCTGGCCTTTTTTAAAAATATCAATCAATTTTTCATCCTGAGACAAAAAAGCAGCGATACGCAACTCTATTTGAGAATAATCAAAAGAAACAAGCTTGTATCCATTTTCAGCTATAAAAGATTTTCGTATTTCACGCCCCAAATCAGTTTTATTTGGAATATTTTGCAAGTTGGGATTTCCAGAAGCCATCCTGCCTGTGGTAGTACCCATCTGAAGAAAATCTGCGTGAAGTCTATTGTGCTCATCCACTTGAACAGGAATGGTATCTATATAAGTACCTAAAAGTTTCGCCAACTCGCGGTATTCCAAAATAAGTCCGGCAATAGGATTTTCCTCTTTTAGTTTTTCTAACTCTGATTCTTTGGTTGAAAATCCTCCACTTGCAGTTTTCTTCTGATTCTTCGCCTTGAGCCCCATTTTCACAAACAGCATCTCGCCCAGCTGTTTTGGTGAGTTTATATTAAATTCTTCACCCACTATTTTCCATATCTTTTTTTCTAGGCTAGATAGCTCGGCGTGGTATTTCTTTGATAGCTCTTTCAATCTCTCTACGTCTACTTTTATACCCACTTCTTTCATCTCTTTTACAATAGAAACTAGGGGTTTTTCTATGTCACCAAAAACAAAACCAAGGTTCTGGTCTTTTATTATTTGTTCTAAAACAGTCCTCGCATCTTTTATATTATCAGTGTGTGTATAAGACAGGATATCCTCCAAAGAAGGATTTGTTTTGTTTGAATCAATAACCCAAAGCAAGAGGCCTGTTTCGAGAACATCCTCTGGATCAGCTTCGGCCATCAGTTTTTCCGGCACATCCAGAGACAGGCTTTCGGCAAATTTCTGACTAAGTGTTCTGAACTCAAACAATGCAAACAACCCCTCCACTTTTTTCATATTAACATCTTCTCGCCAAACTTTTTCTGGTAAAACAAAATGTATTGGCGCATCAGTACGTATGGTAGCCAGCATTTTAGAAAAAAGAGCCTCCTCTTCCCCCGCTTTCAAAAGTTCTACTATTCTTTTCTTTATTCCGAGCTTGATAAAAGACTCTTCATCTTTTTTTAATTTTTTGTAAATTTCTTCAATAGAACCAAATTTTTTAATTAGTTCCTCTGCTGTCTTTTCTCCTATGCCAGCAATACCCACTATATTGTCAGATGGGTCCCCTCGAAGGCCTTTGTAATCCGTTAAATATTTTGGACCAAAACCCCATCTTTCGAGCACTGCTTCCTCGTTATAAATAATTGTGTCTTTGATTCCTTTTTTTAGTGTGTAGACTCGAACCTTATCACTATTTATAAGCTGCATAGTATCCATGTCTCCCGAAGCTATGACAATATCTACTTCAGAATTTTTCTTTAGAGTTTCTACTATAGTACCCAACATGTCGTCTGCCTCAAACCCTGGAGAAGAATACATCTGTATATTCATTGCCTTGAAAACTTCTTTGGACCTTTCAAGCTGGACTACCAAATTGTCATCCGTTTTTTTGCGACCAGCCTTGTACTCTCCATAAACTTCGTGTCGCATAGTAGGCTCCGGCAAGTCGTAACAAGCCACAACATAATCTGGTTTTAAATCTTTTGTTATCTTTATTAGCATCGTACAGAGCCCGTACAATGCTCCTGTAGGTTCTCCCTTGCTTGATTCAAATTCTGGAAGCGCGTGATAAGCCCTGTGCAATATTGCATGCACATCCAAGAGAACTAGCACTTTTTTAGATTTATTTGTAGTTTTATTTTTTATTTTGGGCATAAAGTATAATTTCTAATTGACCTAATTACTAATTTCTAAACAAATCCCAATTCACAAATCCTAATTTGATTATTATTTAGGTTAATTAGAATAATTAGAAATTAGGTTAATTCTATTTAATTATAACATTTTCTAAAAAACCACCTCTATTTCGCGAGAAGTCTCATTTTCAAGGGTTTTTAGTGATATTTTTATGTGTTCTGGCATAATATCGGCCACTCTCTCGGGCCACTCAATAAGTATGAGATTGTGTGGGTCCGAAATAATATCCTGCCAGCCGAGATGCAATAGCTCTTCTGATTTTTCTAGTCTATATGCATCAATATGAATGAGATGAGTAAATTTTTTGTCCGTTAGTTCATATATTTTTTCAATAACAAAAGTTGGGCTTGTTACCGTCTCAGAGATTCCCAATACTCTAGCTACTGATTGTGTAAGTGTTGTTTTGCCGGCACCCAAATTTCCATACAAACCGACGACAGTAGCACTGTCTGGTTTTTGTGAGAGATTAGAAATAAAATCACCGGCAAACTTCTGCGTGTCTTCAAGGTTTTTGGAAATAAAATTCATAGGAACATATTAGCATTTTTTGTATAAAAAAACCGCCGGCGGAGGAAGGGCCTTAACCCTTCCTCCCCGGACAGCTACTACCTCCTCCGTTGTGGTCGCCTGACGGTCTGGATGACCCACGACTTTGTTTCGCCAATGCGACCACTCGACCGAAAACTCCTCTCCGTCAAACCAATGTACACACGTTGGCCACCGTCCATCTCGAACGCCTTGAACGTCAATAGAGTATTCCGACTAATGCCGAGGGGTACGTTGACAGACTGGCCGACCGACAGAGTCGCGACCGGCATGCCACCCCTTTCGAGGTCGCCGTCGTACCCTGTGTTGTTGGTGACCGTAACACGCTCGGTGACCCAGAACGTGTACATGCGCCCGCCACTCATAGTGACGGAACACCCGGACGACACGAGCACCAGCATGACCAGAATGGCCAACGCCAGCAAACTGTTCTTCTGTGCCATGTGGCACCTCCTACCTACAATTATACACATTTTTAGTCTTTTTGTCAACAATAAAAATGGCACATTCAACCTTGAAGTGCACCACTCAATGCTTCTAATGGTGTAAACCAGTTAAGTCTTTTTCTTGGTCTTGTATTTAAATCATACTCCACTTGCTGGATGATTTCATCTGGTATCTGAGTAAAGTCAGTTTTCTTTGGAAAGTAATCTCTAATTAGTCCATTGGTGTTCTCGTTCGTACCCCGCTCTCCTGAACAATATGGGTGAGCAAAGAATACAGAGAGATTTGTTTGTTCTTGTACACGAATCCAATCTGAATTCTCTGGTCCGTTGTCATTGGTCAGTGTGTGTTTAACTTTCTTTGGTAAAACACTCATTCTTTGTGTTACTGCTGTAACTGTTGCACCACTTGTTTTGTCTTTAAGTTTGGTGATGAATGTATATCCAGTTTTTCTTTCAACTAAAGTATTTACTCCAGGTTTGTGGTCGCAAGACTCCACAGTGTCACCCTCCCAGTCTCCAAGTCTTTTCCTTTCA
>JAUPVY010000061.1 GCA_030916785.1 Patescibacteria group bacterium | reverse complement strand
CAGTCTTCATAAAACATTGGTTTTTGCTGACAGAGGAGTTATTTTTGATAGGAATGATAAGCCTATAGTTTGGAATGATGTTAACCCAAACTCCACAGATTTTTCTCTTAGAATTTATGCTACTTCTACAGGACTTTCAACCATAGTGGGTTATTTAAAATATCCGACCAAAGATTCTAGTGGTTTTTATTACCAAGATTCATACGATCCAAAAGATGGAATAGAAAAAATCTATAATGACAAAATATCAGGTAAAAACGGTACAAAGATTATTGAAACAGATGTTAAGGGCAACGTTATCTCTGAAAGTGTGGTGGAACCACCAGTGGATGGTAACAATCTAGAACTTTCTATTGATATTGATTTACAAAAAAAATTAAACAGCTCTCTTTTAGATATTGCAGATAGAGCAGGTTACAAAGGTGGTGCGGGAGTTATTATGGATGTTCGTACGGGGGAGATTTTGGCAAGCAGTAACTTTCCAGAATATGATTCCGGAATAATGACTAGTGGTTCTGATAATCAAAAAATAAATGATTGGATTGCATCAAAAAATCACCCATTCTTAAATAGAGTTGTTACAGGTCTCTATGCACCAGGCTCTATTATGAAACTGTTTGTGGTTATGGGTGTACTTTCCGAAGGGGTTATTAGTCCAACAAAACAAATATTAAGTACAGGTTCCATATCTATTCCAAATCCTTTCTTTCCAGATAAACCATCTGTTTTTGTGGACTGGAAAGCACACGGGTTGGTTGATTTGAGACACGCCATAGCTGTTTCTTCTAACGTTTATTTCTATGAGGTTTCTGGTGGGTATAAAGATCAGAAAGGTATCGGTATAGCTAATATAGAAAAATATACTCGTATGTTTGGTTTTGGAAGTACCACGGGAGTTTATTTCCCGGGAGAAAAGTCTGGAACAATTCCAAACCCAGAGTGGAAAAAAGAAAATTTCAATGGAGATGGCTGGAGAGTTGGAGATACGTACAACACAGCTATCGGTCAGTATGGTTTTCAGGTTTCACCCTTGCAGGCTGTTCGAGCAGTTAGTGTCATAGCAAACGAAGGAACACTTCTGGTTCCGACTTTCTTAAAAGTGGATGAGAAAAGTAGTAAAACAAAAATATCTAACACCATAGAACTTGAAACTAGTTACTACAAAATAGTTAAAGAGGGAATGCGTCTTTGTGTCACAGAAGGGACATGTGCACCCATCAATTTTCCATTTGTAAAAATAGCGGCTAAAACGGGTACAGCTCAGATTGGAGTTACAAAAGATGAGGTCAACTCCTGGGTGGTTGGCTACTGGCCATATGACAACCCAAAATATGCATTTGCTGTGGTAATGGAAAAAGGATCACGAAACAATCAGTTCAGTGCGACCTTGGTTATGAGAGAGTTTTTTGATTGGATGTCCTTGTATGCTCAGGATTATTTAAACTAGAAGCTCGGGTCTTTTTGCCCGATTTCTGCGTTGGAATTTCAAAAATCCTCGTCAATGTACGACATGTACATCTCCTCGCATTTTCTCATTCCGCCTTGAACTCTGCCAAAAATCCTCCGAGAGTTGTAATTTTAAGTAAAATCAAGAGAGTTAGAATTGACCCAAGTGGTCTTTTTTGCTATGCTGACTCAGAATATTTAACACCTAATCATTAAACTATGAAAAACGATCACGAGTATTTGACCAAAGATAAGTTCGATGAGTTTACAAAGGAATTAGCACAACTTAAGGGAACAAGAAGAAAAGAGGTTGCAGAAAGTTTGGAATACGCTAAATCATTAGGTGATCTATCAGAAAATGCAGAGTACCACGAAGCGCGAGACGTGCAAGCAACTGTAGAGGACCGTATCTTGAAACTTGAATTACTTTTGAAGAATGCTTCTATCGTTTCAGGAAGTCACACAGGAGTTGTAAACGTTGGTTCAGTTGTTACAGTTGAAAAAGATAGCAACAAATCTACTTACAGTATTGTCGGTTCTGAAGAGGCTGATGTGGCTCAAAATAAAATTTCAATAAAATCTCCTTTTGGTCAGGCCATCTTTGGAAAAAAGGAGGGAGACACTTTCTCATTCCAAGCTCCAGTTGGTGAGATATCTTACAAAATTATAGACATAAAATAGTTTTGGGAAGTAGCTTTGAACTTTTAACTTTATACTTTATACTTAGTTCATGGCATCTATAGATGAAATAAGACAAGCGAGATTACAAAAACTAGAAATATTAAAAAATGCAGGCATTGATCCATATCCTGCAAAAGTTCCTAGGGATTTTCCTATAGTTTTTCTAAAAACTAACTTTGACGCACAGACCAAAACAGGTTTGCCTATTTCTGTTGCTGGTAGAGTAATGGCTTTGCGAGGACAAGGTGCTATTCTTTTTGCCGTGCTTTTTGATGGCACAGAAAAAATACAAGCAATAATTAAAAAAGATATATTACAGACAGATCCATTTTATTTATTTTTCAATACTGTTGATGTCGGTGATTTTATTTCTGTTACTGGGATGGCAACTCTGTCAGAAAGAGGTGAGCCAAGTGTTATGGCTAGTTCGTGGGTAATGGCAAGTAAATCTCTTTTGCCGTTGCCAGAGAAGTGGCACGGGCTTCAGGACGTGGAGGAGAGATACAGAAAGCGATATCTAGATTTTGTGATGAATGATGAGCTCCGAGATTTGATAATTAAAAAATCAAAGTTTTGGGATGCTACGAGGGATTTTATGAAAAATACCGGTTTTCTTGAGGTAGAAACTCCAACACTTGAAACTACTACCGGAGGAGCTGAAGCTACGCCGTTTGGCACACACCACAATGATTTTGATTTGGATGTTTATTTGCGAATCTCTGTAGGAGAATTATGGCAGAAAAGACTGATGTCAGGAGGATTTCCAAAAACTTTTGAGATAGGTCGTATTTATAGAAACGAGGGTTCTAGTCCAGATCATCTACAAGAGTTTACGAACATGGAGTTTTATTGGTCTTTTGCTGATTTTAATGATGGAATGGAACTTGTTCGTGAAATGTATATAGAAATAGCAAAAGAAGTATTTGGAAAAACAGAGTTTACCTCCAAAGGTCATACGTTTGATCTAGCTTCTGAGTGGATCAAGGTGGACTATGGGCAAGAGGTTCTAAGACAGACCGGAATAGATATAAATACTGCGTCTGAAAGTGAGATGATGAAAAAACTAGATGAGCTCAAGGTAAAGTACGATGGTAATAACAAAGAACGATTGATGGATACTCTGTGGAAGTATTGCAGGAAAAATATTTCAGGTCCTGCTTTTCTAATAAATCATCCTGTTCTCGTTTCTCCTTTAGCCAAAGCTAATTCTAATAGGAAAACTGTTCAGAGATTTCAGCCTATCATAGCAGGTAGTGAGGTGGGGAATGGTTTTTCTGAACTAAATGATCCGATAGATCAGCGGGAGAGATTTGAGTTACAACAAAAAATGATAGACAGGGGAGATACAGAAGCTATGATGGCTGACTATGAGTTTGTAGAGATGCTTGAGCACGGAATGCCTCCGACCTGTGGTTTTGGATTTGGAGAAAGACTTTTTGCCATACTTGCAGATAAGCCTCTTCGTGATCTCCAAACTTTTCCTTTAATGAAACCAAAAGTTGACTAAAAATCAATTATATTACATTATGGTGAGTGGAAGGTGAGATCCTGCTATTGACCGGGTTATGGTCACGACTCTCGTTATGGGGCCGAGAGCCCGGGATCTACCCAGGTAACAGGCGGGGTTTCACCTTCCAGCAGTTGTTTTAAGCGAGTTTATGGCCGACACATTCAATGCGAATGGGTCGGTTTTTCTTATAAAAAGAGTGTAAAAAGGTGGATAAGTGTGTTGGACAGTGGGATATTGTGGTATATAATGTTAAGCAAGTGGGAAGAAGTGGGAAATTGATTTGTGTGGCCAAATTAATTTCCAAAATATTTTTTAAACACAACATGCTTATAGGAGAATACACACACACCATAGATGATAAAAATCGTCTCTCGCTGCCAGCGAAGTTTCGTCAAGAAATGGGTAAAAAAATTGTGGTAACTCCTGGACTTGATTCCTGCTTATTTGTTTTCACTCAAAAAGAATGGCTTAAGATTGAAGAAAAAT
>JAUPVY010000003.1 GCA_030916785.1 Patescibacteria group bacterium | reverse complement strand
TTCGTTGGAAGTAATAAAGTCTTTCGTGATATGATTGATTCTATAACTAGTGGTAGGTCGAGAGTGAGTGACGCAATTGATAGGGCAGATTCTGAGCTCAGAGTATTACTCAAGTAATTTTGTATGACTTCTTACGTAAATATAAAAAAAATAAGCAAGTTTCTCGGCACGTTTTTTACACTCGCCTTACTAATAGTACCTTTGTTTGCATACTCAGCACCTAGCCCGGATACTTTGAAGACTGGAAATGAGGGAACTGGAATTGTTTATGAATGTGTAGATGCCAAGGGTGTCATAGGTAACTGCGATTTTCAAGATTTATTAAATGCGGTTAAAAAAGTTGTAAACTTTGCTGTGGGATTTGCACTGTTCTTTTCCGTGGTTGTTATAGCTTTTGCTGGATTTAAATATATGACATCAGGCGACAATGCCAGCAAAAGAACAGAAGCAAATAAGATGCTTCTTAGTGTTGCAAAAGGAATTGTCTTTATCTTGGCAGCTTGGCTTATAGTTTCATTAATATTGAGAGCTCTTCAGGTTGATTCACCAATACAATTTTAATTAATTAAAATGAAAATACTAAAAAAAATATCAATACATTTATTAATTCTAAGTTTTTTTGTTATTCCAATTTTTATACAAGCCCAACCCACACCAGTTCCTCCAGACGATGGAACTCCTGTAAAATTCGAAATTAAAAATCCTTTGAAAGGTGGCGAGGATTCTCTTACAGAGGTTATTGTTACACTATTAAATAATGTTGTTATGCCTATAGCCGCTGTAGCTGTGGTTATATGGATTATCTATGCCGGGTTTACGTTTTTAACTGCACAAGGCAAGGAGGCAGAGATAAGAAAAGCCAAGGACAGACTATTATGGTCTCTTGTCGGCGCGGGTATACTTTTGGGGGCTGTGGGTATATCAAAAGTGGTTGAAAACACAGTGAAGTCACTTATACAAACAACACCATAAAGATGAAAAATATGCACAAAATAATTTTTACTTTTACAGCATTTCTTATACCAACACTAATAAAAGCTGAGGGTTCCTTTTTGAATAGTAGTACTATCGGAGGAGTTATAACAGAAGTCACTGGTATCATAGGTAGTATCCAACCTCTCCTCATGGCCGCCGCCTTTCTGGTTTTTTTCTGGGGTCTTTCTAAATTTATTTTGAATTCTAATAAACCTGAAGAAATTAAAAATGGTAAAAATTATATGGTATGGGGAATTTTGGCTCTTTTTATTTTACTAACTTATATGACAATAATTGGTCTTGTGTCAAATGAGCTTGATATTGGTCCAAAAGACCCAATAATACCAATTTTACCAACAAACGCTCAAACTACGCCATAACACAATCAACATGAAAAAACACACAATAATAAAGATATTATTAGTACAAATTTATTTAATACCAGTTATAACTCTAGCCGCTGCTGATGGTATCAAGGGTTTAATTAGTGATATTGGAAATGTTATGGGAATCATGCAACCAATATTACTGGGTTTGTCAGTAGTGTATTTTTTTTGGGGTATAGGGCAGTTCATATTACATGATGCGGGTAGTGAAAAAACTCGCGAAGATGGAAAAAGAAAAATGATGTGGGGCGTAATAGCCATCTTTGTTTTTATATCAATTAACGGTATTTTGGGCTGGTTCGGTGATCTTATAGGAATATCTGTGTCTCCATCTACACCAAGTGTTACAACATCAGAGGAATATAATCTTGACCAGTTAAATCCATAATTTTTATTAATTCACTAAAATCATGAAAAAAAATAAAACCAAATCAATGTTATCATTTCTGACCTTTTTTATTCCAGCTGTTTCCTTTGCCGCTCTTGAAGGTGTAGTAGACTTGGTCAAGGGGTTTGGAAATGTTCTTGCTTCTATTATTCCAGTGTTAGTTGGTCTCGCAGTTATCTATTTCTTCTGGGGCATTGGTCAGTTTATTCTGCATGACGCTGGAAACGATAAGGCTCGTGAAGAGGGAAAAAAGAAAATACTGTGGGGAATAATAGCTATATTCGTAATGGTTTCTTTGTGGGGCATTACTGCATGGATAGGAAGTGCTGTTGGTATAAGCAATCCCTAGTCAGGGTGGCGGTACTTCTGGTTCTGAAACTTCTTAGCAATTATCCACAGTTTGTTGTATGTTTTCTTGTTTTGTATTATAATTTAGGATTATACATTATAATTAATAATAATTTAGTAAAAATATGAAAAAAGTTATTTATGGTTTGATGTCTTTTGCTCCAGTGTTGGCTTTTGCTCAAGCACAAGCACCAACAACAGATTTTAGTTTTCTTGAGAACCTAGTAAGACAGGTTGGAAATGCTCTGGCCCTTGTTATACCAATTATGTTTGGTTTGGCTATCATATACTTTTTCTGGGGACTTGTTCAATATATCAAATCTGCTGGTGATCCAAAGAAGGCCCAGGAAGGTAAAAGTATCATGATTTACGGTATTATTGCTATATTCGTTATGGTTTCAGTTTACGGTATAGTAGGTTGGTTACAAGGGGTTATCGGTATAGATGCTGGTGCTGATATAAATGAAATAACAGTACCTGGTCTAGGTAACTAGTTGTTTATTATAGGCATGACAATTATTCCTTTTCTCAACAGGGTTAATGAATTAATACTTAATCCGCTCATCATACTAGCTTTTACTCTTTCTTTTGCATATCTTGCCTATAGTGTAGTAAGGTTTCTTCGGCTTGAGGCAGGGGATAAAAGCAGAAAAGAAGCTCAAGATGCTATAATATGGGGAATAGCAGGAATGGTTATCATGTTTTCGGTCTATGGAATAATAAACTTTGTTTTGGCCACATTCGGAGTAACAGCCGAGCCCAACGCACAGTTGTATCTACAGCCATAAAATTTACACGAAGAAGCCGCGCAACACCTATCAGGTTTGCGCGGCTTTTTGGTTTCCCGTCCCTTTGCAGGAACGGACTTACCTGGAGACAGTCACTTTGACCGGCTCCGTTGTTCTAGATTGAAACCTTACCCATCGGGCGGGTTTCATGAGAGGTGTCATTTCCTTGTTCAGGACGACATCATCCCGTTCCACCATTTCCTTGTCTGTCTGGAGAAGGATGGGCCCATGAGGGATTACTACCATCCCGTAAGTGTTGATGATCTTCTCACTGAACTTGCCTACAGGGGCAGTATACTCAGTCGGTAGAGCTGCTTCTGCCGCTTCTCGGGTTGCGATGGCCTGCTGGTACTCTGCCATCGCCTTTGTCCTTGCCTCTCGGTAGTAGCTCTCGCTCCACCCCCAGGCCATCCAGATGTTTCCAACGAGGAGAGCCGTGAGCGCCCAGCTGACCCCTGGCACGTACACCATCTTGCCTTTCTTGTCTTTCTCTCGAAAGAACAAAAAAGCAACGATGAGTACGATGTGATCTAGCCAGAACACGAATGTTTTGGCTAGACCTGACCAGAGCTCTGGCCAGAAGTACTGGACCAGGAAGTGGCATCCGACGAGGATAGCTGCGGCTCGCGCCATAGCCTTCCAGTTGTCCTTCGCCTTGGTCAAGATCCACGCCTTGGCTTTCGATGCCAAGGTTTCTGATCCAGGGGTGGTGGTTGATGATGCGGTTGTATTTCCAGTGCTTTTCCTCAACATGTACACCCTGACAACGATCGCCACGGTGACGATGGTGAGGAAAATGATCGTGTTGGTCATCTCACTTCTCTCCCTTCAGTCTCTTCAGCGCTTCACTGATGCCAGCGGTCGCACCGATGAACGGGTCGTTCGCCGGAATGATGCTGTAGTTGGCGTTTTCGAACGCCTTTCGCATGGTCTCCATCCAGAGGGTCAGCTGACCTTCTGGAGTCTTGGAAATTGCTGCGAGCTTCTCCAAACCAGCTGCCTCTGCCTCGAGGAAGAGTTTGCGAGCCTCAGCCACACCAGCGCCTTCCTTGACAGTCTTCTGCCTCGTGGCTTCGGCCGTCTCGATTGTGGCCTTGGCTTTCTGTTTGGCTTCCGAAACATCCGTCACAGACTTGTTCAGACTGTGGGAATAGATAAACGGCTTCACATAGGCATCATCAATTTTGATGCCCCACGAAGCAGTTTCTTCTCTCAGGATCCCCTCAAGCTCTTCGCTTGTCTCGCCGAGATGGAGGGACGCCTTGGCTGGAGTGATTGCTGAGAATTTGTCTCCGAACACTGCAACCACCTTGTCCTGGATGATCTTTCGGCAGTTTTCGATACTGCCGATAGTCACGAAGAACTTTGTGGCGTCCGTGATGTGCCAGCTGACGACAGGGACAACTTCTGCCACCATCGGGATGTTGTACGGGTCGTCGATCAGAGTCAAGTCAGCAGGATCAGGTTGGCCAAACTTCACTCTGATCGGAGGGAACATGCCAGGAGGAACCTTTTCCACATCATCCTTGCGGAAGATGTGTTCGGGGTCAGCTGGTAGTTCATCCTGAAAGTTGGTTCTCGGGTATCTCTCGATACGCACGATCCCCGGAGGCGCCAGGTAGAGTCCTGCTGGGATATCTCCCGTGGCTTTTCCGAACACCAGTTTGGTTGCGATCTCGTTGCTCTGGACGGTGCCAAAGCTGAAAACGAGAAGATAAGCCACGATCAGAGCGAAAACGATCACGAATACGGTTGTCATCTTGGTATCCAATTCAATCTAGAACTTTCAACGAACTCTAGACCCTCTCGGAACATCCGAAAGTAGCCAATTTGTTTCTGGTACTATTCTATCATAGTTTAATATAAAAGTCAAGTTAAAAAATCCTGGAAAATGGCTGTATATAAAGCTGATTTTTGATTATAAAAATAGTTTTTAAAAACGAAAACCGCCATGCTAGAAAGACATAGTGGTCTTCGCTAGCCGGCGGTTATGTAATAAGGGGAACGATTCCTCATTGAGTCGAGGAGGGATCTATAGCACTGGCCACACAGATCGTGGTCCTTAACGTAAATCCAGTCTGTTGATTTGCGTTTCTTGTGCACAGGCACCCTGATGGGTCTTTTGCACTGTACACATTCGTGCTTTTTATTATGACACATGGTTACCTCCTTCTTTTTTGATAATAATACAGAATGATAGATAAGTCAAATGGTGGGACAAGGAGGGAGTCTCGAAACTTACAGTTTCTGTAAACTCTACGAGTTCAGTTCAAGTTGTATTATATTTTTATTCGTTACTCTCTAAAAATATAGACAACCTTCTAAAATAGTTTAACAAACTATTTTAACCTGTTCTGTTTTTTGTTTCGCTCTGCTTACAAAAAACTATCACAGGTTTTCGAGTCCCTCACGAAAAGTCTCCCAGACTTTTCTCTTACCCACAAAACAAAAACCGCTTTCGCGGTTTAGTTTTGTGGGTAAGGAGGGACTCGAACCCTCAAGCCTTGCGGCACTAGTTCCTAAGACTAGCGTGTCTACCAATTGCACCACTTACCCGATGGGATAATACCAGAACGGGATCTTCCGCGAGTCAAAATTTTCCGTCTAAAATTTTGCTCGTGTCCGCAGCTCGCGACCCAGTTTGGTAACTGGGTACCCCGCTCCGCTTTTCGATCCCTTACGCAAACCATAACATGGTTTGCTGTGGGCTGCAAAAAAATCGTAATCGATTTTTTGTGCGCCCACAAGGGATCGAACCTTGGACCTTATCCTTAAGAGGGATCTGCTCTACCAGCTGAGCTATGGGCGCAAAAACTTATATTACCACAAAACGAAGTTTTGTTGGTGCCCGGGGCGAGACTCGAACTCGCATGTCTTACGACGATCGATCTTAAGTCGATTGCGGCTACCAATTACGCCACCCGGGCAAACATCTACAAATACACAAAATATTTTTGTGTGGAGGCCACGGTGGGATTTGCACCCACGAATCGCGATTTTGCAGATCGCTGTGTTAGCTACTTCACCACGTGGCCTTTACCATGAGAGCATAGGATAACTTTGATGGTTGCGTCAACTACTTGTGGCCTTAATTCAAAGTATTCTTTGAATATTTTGAATTTTCTCATAAAAAACGAATTTACGCCAGTATTCTTATACATTGATTTAAATATTTTTATGGAGTCTTCAGTGTTACAAATCAACTGATAAGATCTTTTACTGGGGTAAATTTTAGCATTATTTATACTGATTTTCGTCAAACTATCATTCATTTGTTCAAGGAAAGTTTTACTACCACTTGTAAAAATAGTACGAACTCTTTTTATTATTTGCTGACCTTTGCTTCCTGTGCTTTTAGCAAAGTGAACACACCCATCACCATCAAAATATCCTCTGATGAAGTGGCCTAGATATTTTTCGGGTATTTTAGGGAATCCTATGGTTAGAGATTTGTTGGGATATAAACCTAATTTAAAAAGGTCATTATATATTTTATGACTACCTATTCTCAAAACAAAACAAATTTTTCCTCCAATAAAACTAGATTTTGCAGAGTTTATTTTATGCTCTGACTTCAACCACCTTTTTATTCTTTGTATAGAGTCTTTGTCTGTACTGGTTATTTGTATATATTTACCTCGCATGTAAGGGGAATCGTTGAGGCTTCCATCTGCATAAATATATCCCAACACGTAAGCCATGTTAGGCGACCATTTTTCAAAAAAAGTTTCATCAACCTTATATTTTATTCCCACACTTAAATTGTAAGTGGTAATTATCTATACTGCAAGATAGATATAAACAACTAGCCCTGACTTAACAAATCGTCAATTTTCTGGCGATTTTTTTCTCCATTGTCTATTTCAAAATCCATCTGAGGAATTCTCCCTAGTCTAGAGTTTTCCTTTATGAATTCCTTGAATTCGCTTCTCTTTCTTTTGGCGAATTCTAGAGCGGTTTTTTCAAATTCTGCTGGAAAAACCGTAAACAAAATAGTAGCATATTTTCCATCTCTCGTTAAATTTACATCCGTAACTGTTATAAGAGAAGAACCATTTCCGTTTAGGGACAGGAATCTGGCTCCCAAATCGTGAAGAATTTCTTTTATTTTTTCGTTTCTATTTGCCATCCCAGTAGTAGAAAATGAAATAGCTCTACGAGCTTATTCTCATTTTTAAATTAAGTATTGTTAATTTCGACTTTATTATGTTTATCATAAAATTCCGTTTCTTCATTTCATTTTCACTACTGGATTAGTCCCGTAGTGAAGTTGGTATCTGGACTTACATGCGCCACTGGCGCAATGCCAACTTCTACTACCGGATTTATTTTTCAGTAATTATAAAGCTTTCTATTGAGTCTCCAGGTGCTATTTCTACGTTTGCTACTATCATAGTTCCAAATTCTCCTCTATCTACCTCACTTGTCGCTACTTTTTGTTGTTGCAGTTCTCTGACTTTGCCTTCTCCTATGTTTTCGTCTCGCCTCATAATTTTTACCTGAGATCCCAGAGAGATAGTTCCTTTTTCAACCTTGGCACCTAGTATTTGTTTGTCTTTGACCTTACTAAATATTTTTAGAACTTTTGCTGTGCCGAGGGACTCCGCTGTCTTAATTTTAGGAGTTCTTGTTTCTAGTACCTCTTTAAGCCACTCGTTCATTTTGTATATAATGTCAAAAGTTTTAACTTCTGTTTCATTTCTGTCGGCCAAGTGTTTGGCAGGGGAATCCACCCGGACATTAAATCCAATTACAATGGCTTTTTCTTTTCCGTCGGCAAGTCTTATGTCATTTTCGGAGATATTTCCAATGCCACAAGATATCACTTGGGCAGACATTCTCTCTGTTTTTAGTTTTTTTATTTCAGATACTAGAGCTTCTAGACTACTTCCTGTATCAGCTTTTACAATTACAGAGATATTATTTGTTGAAGATGTCTCAGTGTTATCAATCTTGCTTTCTAGATACTCCGGTGAGCTTCTAAAAGTTTTTTCTTTTTCTATTTTTTCTTTGGCCTCCTCTCGGGTTTTGTGTGTTTCAAATGGATCTCCCACTATAGGCAATTCATCCCAGCCAATTATTTTTATGGGACTTGAGAAGGTGGCTCCATCTATAGCCTTGCCTAGGTAGTTTTCCATCATTCGGATAGGGGCAGTAGCTATTCCTGATGTTATGTACATGCCTTTTTCCAAAGTACCATTTTTAATAATACATGTAGCAGAAATTCCTTTCTTAATATCTCTGTTACTCTCTATGATCGTTCCACTCGCAGGAATACCTGGGTTTCCAGTTAAGTTTTCCATTTCGGCCACAAGAATAATCATATCAAGTAGTTCTGGAACTCCTTCTCCGCTTTTGGCAGAAAGAGCGACAACCGGGATGTCTCCGCCGTAACCTTCTATGTAAATTTCGTTTTCAGTCAGGCTTTGTTTGGTTTTCTCTATGTTGGCTTCTGGCTTGTCTATTTTATTTATAGCGATAATAAATGGGGTGTTTGCTCCCTTGATGGACGACAGAGCTTCAAGAGTTTGAGGTTTTACACCGTCTTCGGCAGAAACAACGAGTACCACAAGGTCTGCAACAGATGCACCTCGTCTTCTAATACCACAAAATGCCTCGTGTCCAGGTGTGTCTACAAAAGTAATATTGTGTTTCTTGCCTTCCCCCGAAGTGTGCTCTACTTCATAAGCAGAAATATGCTGAGTAATACCCCCAGCTTCGTTTAGGGGTTCTGCACTTTTTCGTATATAAGAAAGCAGGGTAGATTTACCGTGATCAATATGACCCATTATTGCCACAACAGGTCCGCGTTCTATGGTATTTGTATTCGATGTCTGCATTGTGGTAATCGGTTAAATTCATTCCGTTAGAGGCAGATCGCGGTCTTCCGCTTCGGTGCCGTTTATTGATTATGAATGTAATAATTATATTTATGATTGAATCTGGCTCTGGTTTTATCGATCGCGACCTCTAACGGGATTCATGGTTAATTTTTATCTTTCTAGATTTTTTTTGGCTACAGCAATAACCTCTTTTTCTTCATCCGTTAATTCAAACGTACTTTCATACTTGGCAAGGGGTTTTGAGAAGACACTAACTCGGTCTCTGGAATACAGGCTTGATAGAACCACTCCATCTCCATTTTCACTCAAAAATGAAGTTGAAAAGCTTTGACTTCCTCCTTCCCCAGTGCCTTTGAATGGGTTAAATCGGATAGTTTCTACTGCTTGGACACTTCTATTTAGGCGTTTTTCTATATTTATAAAATATAGAACGGACTCCTTTTGAAACTCATTTAGTTTGTCCAAATTGTCGTGTGCCGAAACAATAGCATCTTCTAGGGATTTTGCATCCTTTCCTCGCAGAAGTCTCCACATTTTTATTTCAAGTCGCACTACCCATCCCACCAGTATCACGATACAGGATATTAAGCCATATGTAACAAATAGAGGGTTAGATAGCATCCTGCTGATTATTACACATATTATTGTCTTTTGCAAAATAAAAGGTATAGTAAATTAAATCTATTCTCGTAATATTCTTTTGAGAGCAACCTTTGGTTTCCCAGCGGAAACCAAAGGCCTGTCCTCGGCCTCCAGTCGTCAAGAACGGGATGCCTTGACGACACCAGCTGGAGGCACTGCGGGGTCTCTCAAAAAAATATTACTTCGATAAGATTTAACAGGGAAATGAAAAACAAAAATAAAAAAAGAATATTCTTGGATTATGCTTCTGTTACACCGGTTGATAAAAAGGTGGTAGCTAAAATGGAGCAAATTCAAAAAGCTACCTTTGCTAACCCATCTGCTTTGTACAGAGAGGCACTTGTGGCCAAAGATTTGTTGTTAGAGGCTAGAGAAAAGATAGCTCAAAAAATTCACGCTCAAAAAGGCGAGATTATTTTTACTAGTGGCGGAACAGAGTCAAATAACCTGAGCTTGCTCGGTGTTTTTGAAAAATATAAAACTAAAAAGTTTGTTCCTCACTTTATTACTATAACAACAGAACATCCAGCTATTCTTGAGGTTTTCAAAGAAATAGAGAGAAGAGGCGGCGAAATAACAATTCTTCCGGTCGGAGAAGACGGTATCGTTTCTTTAAAAGAATTAAGAGAGTCTGTAAAAAACAATACTGTTCTTGTTAGTGTTTCCTATGTAAATAATGAAATAGGAACAATTCAGCCTATACACAGTATAGCTAGGGCTATTAAGGATTTTAGACAGAAAAATAATACAGTTTTTCCATATTTACATACGGACGCTTGTCAGGCTGGACTATACTTGTCTCTTGATGTTTTAAAACTCGGTGTAGATCTCATGACTCTGGATGGCATAAAAATGTATGGGCCAAGATCATCTGGAATTTTATATATTAAATCTGGTGTGGAAATACACCCTATTGTTTTTGGTGGTGGTCAGGAAAGGGGACTGCGAAGTGGAACAGAAAATGTAGCCGGAGCGTTAGGGCTGTCTCTGGCTTTTGAAATAGCAGATAAAATGCGAGATAAAGAATCTTTGAGACTTTCAAAAATTCAGGATTACGGAATAGACAAGATTTTGAAAACATTTCCCGGAGCGACTCTTAATGGTGGTAGAGAATATCGTTTACCAAACAATATAAATATTTGTTTTCCGGGATTGGATGCTGAATTTGCCGTCATATCTCTTGATGTTGCTGGCATATCAGCTTCATACTCATCTTCTTGTCGAACTTTAAAGGAAGATTCGTCATCTTATGTGGTAGAAAGTTTGGGGAAAAAAGATTGTAGTAAATCAAGTTTGAGGTTTAGTTTTGGTAGAGAAACAAAAAAAAGTGATATAGATATGTTGATTACTTCTCTAAAAAAGATTGTGTTATAATAACCAATATGGAGGATTTAAATAAAAACCAAATCGTTTTGCTGACTTTGCTTATTAGCTTTGTAACGTCAATCGCTACGGGTATCATGACTACCTCGCTTTTGCAGGAGGCTCCGATTGAAGTTACCAGAAATATAAATCGTATAGTGGAAAAAACTATCGAAACAGTCACTACTCCGACAGTCACAACTCCAGGACAGAAAGAAGTAACCACAGTTATAGTGAAAGAAGAGGATATGATTGTTAGTTCAATTGATAAAAATATAAAAAGTATTGTCCGTATAAACGAAAAAAATTCAGTTTCTGAAGCAAAAAGTTTTTATGGAATAGGTTTGATTATAAATAAAGATGGTTTGGTGGTTGCAGATAGGAAGTCTATATCTAGTATAATAGTTTACACTGCAACATTAAGTGACGGAAAAGAAGTAACTCTCACACCACAAGGTGTAGACAAACAAACAGATTTCATTTTATTTAAAATAGTTCCGGCCAATAATGTGAGCATAGCTTCTTATGGTCTAGTTCCGGCAGTTTTTAGTGATAAAGAAGTAAAGCTGGGGCAAACATTAACAAGTCTTGGGGGAGAAGAAAGTAATTCAGTGTCAGTAGGTAGGGTGATATCCTTAGACGTTAAGGAATCTGGTACTGGTACGTCTACTGTGAAGTACCTATCAAGTATAAATACAGATATTTCAGCAACAAACTTAGACAATGGAAGTCCAATCTTCAATCTAACTGGAGAAATAGTCGGAGTAAAAATCTCGCAAAACGCCTCTAAATCATTCACTCCAGTTGCAACTTTAAAGAAAGATTTAAATTCTCTTGAGAATTAAGTAAAACACAATAATAAAGTCATTAAGTAACTTGACTTTGGCTAATTATAAGGCTATAATACTGCTAAATATGCCACCTTTTAACCATTTTACAACAAAAGCAAAGGAAGCCATCAGAAGAGCCCATGAGGTTGCTATTGAGCGTGGACAGAACCATGTTAACTCCTTGCATCTTCTTATTGCACTTGTATTACAGGAAGAGGGGATTGTCACATCTATTTTAGATAAGCTAGAAGTCGATACCATACTTTTGACTGATTCTCTTTTGGAGGCCATAGAGGGTTCCGATGCTGGACAAACTTTGTCTGCATCTTATCAGGTATACCTTACACCAGATCTCGCATCTGTCCTCGAGGCATCTGTTAAACAAACTTCAAAGCTTCACGACGACTTTGTTTCAACTGAGCATTTGTTTTTGGCTTTGATTGAGGTTCCAAGTCCTGCCCGAGATTTACTGATGAAATTTAAAATAGAAAAAGATGATGTCGTGCGAGTTGTAGAAGAAATAAGAAGCACAAAAACAGTAGGCACAGATTCAACAAAGAAATACAAATCACTTTCAAAATACACAAGAAACCTGACAAAGCTAGTAGGAATGAATAAACTTGATCCCGTCATTGGAAGGGATGATGAAATTTCCAGGGTTATACAGATTCTTTCTCGTAGAACAAAAAACAATCCAATTTTAATTGGTGAAGCAGGTGTGGGTAAAACCGCTATAGCCGAGGGGTTGGCAATACGAATAGCTATGGGTGAGGTTCCAGAATCTTTAAGAGACAAAGAGCTAGTTTCTCTAGATCTTGGTTTGCTTGTTGCTGGAACAAAATACAGAGGAGAGTTTGAGGAGAGACTAAAAAATATTCTGAAAGAAATAGAAAAGTCAGATGGAAAAATAATTCTTTTTGTTGACGAAATACACACTATAGTTGGTGCTGGTTCTGCAGAAGGGTCACTTGATGCTTCAAATATGTTGAAGCCTGCTTTGGCACGTGGAGAGTTGCGTGCTATAGGTGCAACGACACTTAAGGAATATCAGAAACACATAGAAAAAGACCCAGCTCTTTCAAGACGATTCCAGCCTGTGTATGTTAATGAACCAAGTATCGAGGATGCCATCACAATTCTTCGAGGTCTTAAAGAAAAATATGAACTGTATCACGGAGTTCGCATAACAGATGAAGCTATTATAGCTGCAGTAAACCTATCTAGTAGATATATTTCTGATAGATTTCTGCCGGATAAAGCAGTTGATCTAATAGACGAGTCTGCTTCATATCTTAAAATAGCACTTGAGAACAAGCCTCCTGTATTGCAGGCTGCGCATTCAAAAATAGTAAAACTTCAAATTGAGTTTGAGGCTTTGAAAAAAGAAACAGACAGTAAATCAAAGGCTCGCATAAAAGATATTGAGAAAACCATAGCTGATCTGAAAGAAGAGACGGGTGAGATAGAGCTCAAATGGAACAATGAAAAAGAAACTGTGAACGACATAAAAAGCATCAAGAAACAACTTGAGGAGTTTAGGCGTGAAGCAGAAACCGCAGAGGCTAGGGCTGACTTGGCTTTGGCGGCCGAGATAAGGTACGGCAAGATTCCGGCTCTAGAAAAAGATTTGGACAATAAAGCAAAAAGATTAAAGAAACTTCAGTCGTCACGTAGAATTTTGAAAGAGGAGATTACAGAAAATGATGTAGCTACAATAGTTTCCAAATGGACAGGAATACCTGTTTCTAGAATGCTTGAAGAAGAAGCAGATAAACTAAATAGAATGGAAGATGTTCTGGAAAAAACTATTGTGGGTCAAAAAGAAGCTGTACAGAAAATTTCAGACACAATAAAAAGAAGTCGTGCTGGTATCGCAGATCCAAATAGACCTATCGGATCATTTCTGTTTCTAGGTCCAACTGGTGTTGGTAAGACAGAGCTTACAAAAGCCCTGGCTCAGTTTATGTTCAATGATGAAAAATCTCTAATACGTGTAGATATGTCAGAGTTCATGGAGAAACATAGTGTCTCAAAAATTCTCGGGGCGCCTCCAGGATATGTGGGTCACGAGGAAGGAGGGGCGATTACAGAAATAGTTCGTCATAGGCCATATTCAGTGGTTCTGTTTGATGAGATTGAAAAGGCTCATCCAGAGGTGTTTAACGTGCTTTTGCAAATACTTGATAATGGAAAACTAACTGATGCTAAGGGTAGGGTAGTGAATTTCCGTAACACAGTTATTATTCTGACTTCAAACATTGGTGCTCACTACATAGATAGAATGGAAAAAATTGGCTTTGCTTCTGATGGTAGTGAGAAGGCGAGCTATGAAGATGCAAAGACCAGAGTCATGGATGCGCTTAAGGACAGTTTCCGCCCAGAGTTTCTCAACCGTTTGGACGACATTATTGTGTTTGATATTTTGAGTCATGAAGCAATATCAGAAATTGTAAAAATCCAAGTAAATATTGTGCGCGAGAGATTGCTTCAGAAAGAAATAAAACTAGACTTGAGTGATGCTGTTTTGACTTACCTCGCAAAAGAAGGGTATAGCCCACAATATGGCGCGAGACCTTTGAAACGTTTGATACAGAGCAAAATACTCACTCCTATAGCAAGTCACATGGTAAGCAAGAGTCTTTCAAAAGGCGGTGCTATTGCTGTGGATATGAAAAATGGTGAATTAGTTTTTAGTGTGAAGAAGGGCAAAAATGGTTCATTCGTGGCTTCCTCTTTTGTAGATGGTAGTGTCTTGGCATAGTTAGCTACGGTATGTTAGAGTAGTTAGGTTAGAAATATGCGTAGGTGGTAGAGCGGTCAATTACAAGAGACTGTAAATCTCTCGCCTTCGGGCTACGGGGGTTCAAATCCCTCCCTACGCACAACAAAAAACCCGAAAGGGTCTTTTTTGTTGTGCGTAGGAGCAAAAGCGTTGGTACGCTTTTGCGTGAGGGATTTGAAAGCCGCAGTCATGTTTTTTCAGCAGGAAAAACAGACGAGGCGGGGCCGAGGAATTTTTCTTGTGACGACAAGAAAAATATCCGTGGCCAAATCTCATAAAAAGGTGTACTGACCATCTAAGAGTCAAATATTACTTCCCGCATAATAATTCAGAGATAAAAATTGACCGATATTCAATTAAGTGTATTATTGTTTTTGGAATTTACACACCCTTTGGAGGAATCATGACCAATCAAGAACGTCTCAGTATGTTGAAGAAGGGGTTCTGGGTTAACAAACACAATGAAATCACACCGATTTCGGAGATTGACAGCAGATGGTTGCTGTTTCTACTGAAGAAGTTGGAGCTCTACCGTACGGGCAATTCGCAAAAGACCCAAGATGAGGGCGAGATGTATTTGATCATCCTGGAGGAGTGCAAGAAAAGGAAGCTGGTTTTTGATGGGCCAGCCAAGAATCACTCTTGTCACTGCGGTAAGACCGGATTTTACACGGTTAGGGTAATGCTGAAAGGCAGGCTGGAACGCCGTCTTTTCTGCAAAGAGCATCGTTCTGAGGCGGTTGCTTTGCAAGCTGCAGTAACGGCCAGGAGAGACGTTGGAAAGACTTTGAGAGAAGAATACAGAAAGAAGTTTGATTCGGAACAAGGTAATCTCTCTTCTCTCAGAAAAACCTCGAAGTTTGGAAAGGGTGGTAAGCGACGTCGTTAATCACTGCAAGACGAACCTTGGTTGGTTCTTTTTGGATAGAAGACCCTGCTACAGTTGTGGGGTCTTTTTCATAACAATTTGCATTTTTCTCTCATTTTGTGTATGCTCTAGGGACTTAAATCAATTAAATTTATGTCACAAGATCGATTAATACAGCTAAAAAACAAGGAGTCCGGAGAGGTATATTGGACCTCAAAAAACAAGAAAAAAGTTGAGCGAAAAATAGAGCTCAAGAAATACAGTAAAAAACTCCGAAAAAGGATTACTTTCAAAGAATCTAAAAAATAAACATATTAAAACCTCACAATTGTGAGGTTTTAATATGTTTAGTATAATAAAGTTCATATAAACTGATATATGAAAATAAAAGAGAAACGCACTGCCATAAGTCTTAGAAAAAGAGGAATGACTATATCTGAAATACAGAAAGTAGTTCATGTATCAAAAAGTTCAATATCATTATGGATAAGAGACGTGCAGTTATCTCCAATGGAAAGCGAAAGAATTGAAAATAAAATTACGGCAGGACAACTAAGATCTAGGGAAGTTATAAAACAAAAATCAGTTAACAAATTAGCTGAGATAAATAAATTTGCTAGAGAGTCTTTTAAAAGAGTTGAAGTTACAAAGAGCCTAGAAATTTTATTGTGCGCTTGTTTATACGAAGGAGAGGGGAACAAGGGTTTTAATCAATCTTTATCTTTTACTAATTCAGATCCGAAGATGATATCCACATTTTTGGGTTTGTTACGTAGTGGTTTCGATGTAGACGAGAGTAAATTTAGAGTCTGTATTCATTTACATCATTATCACGATAAAAACAAACAATTAGAATTTTGGTCAAATATAACCAGAATTCCTAAATCTCAATTTATGAAGCCGTTTATGAAAAAGAACTCAGGTTTGTATAAAAAGGAGGGATATGCTGGATGTATAAGCATTAGATATTATGATATATCCCTAAAAAGAAAGTTAATGAGTATTTTTAAAGAATTAGTATCCCATTACTTTTAATTTTGTGTTTTTGTGATAAATCTTGTAGGATATCAACATGGGCCTATAGTTCAGTGGTAGAATTTTCCTCTCCAAAAGGAAAGACCGGGGTTCGAATCCTCGTGGGCCCGCAAAGTCGAGCAATGTACAAGATTGGAGCCAAAAAATCATCGATACAAACAGATGATTTTTTGTTAAAATTATTTTATGAAAAAACTTGAACTTCCTAACGTGACTCTTCTTGGTATCGATTGTATAAACGTAGAACGACTTCAGGCCGCAATGGATGCTTCACAGCAAGATATAGAATTTGGTGCAGTAAAATTATTAACCTCACTTCCAACACAAGATAGTCGTTTAGTTACAATACCCCATATTGATTCCATCGAAGATTTTTCTCGTTTCTGTATTGAGGATTTACATGAGTACGTCGATACCGAGTATGTACTCCTTGTTCAGTATGATGGTTTTGTATTAAGTGCTGCTAGGTGGAATCCTGAATTTCTTTCACATGATTATATTGGTGGACCTATTGATACGACTACATGGAAAGAGTGGAAGTCAGATATACCAAAACCACAATATTTTGTTGGTAATGGAGGTTTTTGTTTGCGCAGTAAGAAGTTTTTGGAGATTTCCGCAAAATTAGTAAATGAAGGAAAAATCAAAAACATGCATCCGGAAGATATTGCTCTGTGTGTCTGGTACAAGGACTTGCTTGAAAAAGAGGGTCTGACATTTGCTCCTGTAGAGCTCGCAATGAAGTTTAGTGTTCAGTCTGATTATGGAGAATATGAAAAGCCGTTTGGCTTTCATGGATTGTATGGAGAAAATCTTGATACCTTGAATGAGGAACACCCTGAGTTTCCAATGCAGAATTTTATGCCAAGGATACGAAAAGCAAGATTGGAAAAAAGCAAAAAAGTATTTGAGCCAGTTGCAATAGAAGGACATTACTTTGGCTCTATGGCTCGAGGTGATGCTGACATGTGGAGTGATATCGATGTTTGGTTTACTTTCAAGGACGAGAGTATGGCTGAGACATTAGAAAAACGTTTTGAGTACTACGCCCAGGTCGGGGAAATTATTCATATTTGCGAGCCACCGCAAAATGCTCCTATAAATGGGGTTCAGTCTTCGGTCATATATAAAACGAGGGTCGGATTGTTGGCAGTGGACTATTCTTTGTGTCCACAATCGACATCGTATGTAATTATTGGAAGTAAAAGTTTGTTTGGGGAAATTGAACTTCCTGTTGGTGAGATCGGCTACAATCCTAACAAAGTTATCGTTTCGCAATCTTACCGTATTGATTTTTTTGTCTCAATAATTTTTGGATCCATTAAGAAAATTTTGCGTAGAGAAGAAAACCCATTGGCATTTCTTATGAGTGAATACCAAAAACTCAAAGACCTATATCAAATTGCTGTTGAACCATTATCCAATATCGAGCACTCACTTGCTACTTTGAGAGAAGTTATTGAGAATATTCGTAAGGTGGCAAATGATAAACAAAACATTGCTCTTACAGAAATTCTTACTTTCATTAAAAAATTGGATAAATAATGTGTATTATTATTTAAAAAGCTTTACCGCCACAACAGATTGCGTTGTGGCGGCGTAGCGCGGTAAAGAACTTCACCTCTCG
>JAUPVY010000060.1 GCA_030916785.1 Patescibacteria group bacterium | reverse complement strand
AAAAAAATATCTTTGTAATATATTTTGGTCCATAATACCTAAATTATACACCAAACATTTTAAAAAAGAACAACCCCACTCACCAATATTTCGGTGAGCGAGGTTGCGGGGGGAACTGTGGTACGTTGCTAGGAGGAACGCCGACTGAAGGCTCCAGAGCGCTTCTTGGCCGAAGAACTCTCGATGAGCTCCTTGATAACGAGCGGAGTCGTGCACTTGATGAAGATGTGCTGAATTTGCCCACCCCCACGAACCTGGATCCGGAGACCATCCTTGCAGACAGCGCTGACTGTGACATACGGCTCACCGCACCTCACAACCACGGGACGATCGTGGACCACTCTCCGAACCTCCGGAAGGCTCACAACAGGCTTGAGGACCCTGACTGCCTCAGGAATGGGCTTGCTCCCACGGGGGCGCTTACCTTCTGCTCGCAACGATCGGCTCATGTGTCTTCCTCCAAAACGACGTACGCCAAACCAAACCATAACCAATTTATGGCAAATAGTCAAATTTGGATTAATAGTTAGTCAATAAAAGTAAGTGCCTTACCACGTTTACCTGCACGTCCAGTACGACCTATTCGGTGTATGTAGTCGTCATAAGTCTGTGGCAAATCATAGTTAATAACGTGACTGACATCGGCAATATCCAAGCCTCGCGCCGCAACATCAGTTGCAACTAGAACCTGGGAGTGATTATCTTTGAATTTACCCAAAGCTCTTTGTCTCTGAACATGGTTTTTGTTTCCGTGTATAGATTCTGATTTGAATCCCCTTTCTACAAGTATTGATGAAAGCTTTTCCACTCCGTGTTTTGTTCGTCCGAAAATCAACACCTTGTTGAAATCTTTTTGTTTCAACATACTATGCAAAACGTCTATTTTGTTTTCTCCGTTTCTTAGTCTTACAACATCCTGATCAATATTTTTTGCTGTATCTCTTTTTTTAACAGAAATACGAACTGGATTTTTTAGAAATTCGTTAATTAGTTTTTCAATTTCATTTGAAAGTGTAGCAGAAAAGAAAAGAGTCTGTCTCTCCTTTGGCATACCAGCCATCACTGCACGCATTTCATTAACAAATCCCATGTCTAGCATTCTGTCCGCCTCGTCTAGCACAACATTAGAAAAGTCTGGTAGACGAATCATTTTTCTATCTACTAAATCTTTTAGTCTACCTGGAGTACCAACAATAAAGTTATACTCGTATCTTAACTGTGATATTTGGTGACCTATACTCATTCCACCAACCACACAAACAGAAAATAGTTTTAGTGTTCGTGCCAACTCTTTGAATTCCTGATCAACCTGCAGAGCAAGCTCTCTTGTTGGAACAATTATCAAAACTCTTTGTTTTCTATTATTTAAAATTTTATTTATAAGAGGTATTAGAAAGGCACCTGTTTTACCAGTTCCCGTGTTTGCAATACCCAAAACATCTCTGCCTTGTAAAACACTCGGTATAGCTTCATCTTGAATAGGTGTTGGGTTGATATAACCCTTTTTTGCGATAGCTTGTTTTAGATTCTCTCCTATTTGAAAATCACTAAATTTGTGGACTGGCACAAATTTTTCCTCTACCTCTGTCTCTACAGTTTTATTTATAAATTTGGATACGTTAATACTCTCACCTTTACCAGGTGCTCTACGTTGAAAATGCGGTCTCGAACCACCCCGTGAAAATACGGGCTTACGAAAACTATTTCGGGGACTTGCCCCGTTAGAAAAATTCCTGTTATACATTATGCTTTATTTAGAGCCGTGACTCTATAACCTCTAGTATTTATAATAAATTTGCTACTAGAACGTCCCGAGCGGTCATAAATAAAGCCATTAGGCTAAACTAAACGAAAACCGATGAGATTAAGTTATGAGTAGTATATTATACCAAAATCTTAATTTTGTCAATATCTAACAAAATTAGACTAGTATTCAATAGTTATTGGAAACGATATTGATGCATCGTTTTCAGGCAAGCCTGATGGGTTGTCTTTCATAAGAACTAAGGTTGCGGGTCCTATGTATGACTCTGGTGCTTTTAGATCCGCCTTAAATGGAACAAAGTTTTCAGTCATCCAATCCCCTTGTGCCTCTGCCACTGCTACATCTAATTCGTTTCCGTCTTTATCAATGAGTTTCACCGGGAAAGATGCTTCAAAAAACCAAACACCTCTGGCTTGACCTACCACACTAAATTCTTTTCCGGTGACAGCACCAGGAAAGGGCAAGTCAACTTTTATTAAATCCTCTGAATAATTGGTATATGTTATTTTCTCTGGTATCTCCTCAACATAAGTTCTTCCGTCTGGAGTTCTGCACTGACGTGGGTAAATTTCCATAACAAGATATTCAGCTTTTTCGCAATCCTCAAAAGACATCACTACCGGCGCTTCTTTTTTCATACCCAAAAAACCAACCCAACCCAAAATTCCCAATAATATTATTGCTAATAATGAGTATAAAACATTTTTATTTTGCATATAGACCATTATATCAAAAATCCTTAAATCACAGTAAAATGTGCTAGGATAAATTTATGGAAGAAAAAATCTGGGATGTAGTAGTAATAGGAGGAGGACCCGCTGGCATGATGGCCGCTGGGAGAGCCGCAGAACTTGGCGGTGATGTTCTACTCATAGAAAAAAATGGGTCCCTCGGAAAAAAACTCCTAATAACAGGAGGAGGTAGATGCAACCTAACAAATGCAGAAACAGACTTTAGAAAATTCCTATCAAAATACAAAGACTCAGATAAATTTTTGTTTTCTGCCTTTTCTCAATTCGCAGTCAAAGAAACTTTAGATTTTTTCCATAAATTCAAAATGGAAACCAAAGAGGAGGCGTATGGGAGAGTCTTCCCGTCTTCAAACAAAGCAGAATCGGTGTGGAATGTTTTACTGGAATATCTAAAACAAAATAAGGTAACTATCAAATCAAATTCACCCGTCATTGGATTCACAAAAAATAATAACCAGATAGTCTCTGTGGTTCTAAAAAATAAAGAAACTATTTTTGCCAAATCTTTCATACTGGCTACAGGCGGTAAATCACGACCAGAAACCGGCTCTACCGGAGATGGATTCCTATGGCTTAAAGAAATTGGCCACAATATAATAGAACCTTCGGCTTCTCTTGTGCCCATAAAAACAAAAAACGATTGGGTCAAAAAACTACAAGGTGTCAGTCTTGATAATGTTAAGATAACAGTCTTCCAAAACAACCAGAAGCAGAACACTAAAAAAGGCAAAATGCTTTTTACACATTTTGGCCTATCAGGCCCCACCATCTTGAACCTTAGTCACGACATTGGAGAGTTGTTGAAATATGGAGACGTTTCTCTCACTCTAGATGTACTTCCTGATCTAGATACTGGTCAACTAAATTTGAAACTACAAGAAATTTTTAAAGAAAAAAGTAATAAAAAATTCAAAAACACACTAGACTCATTACTACCAAGTAGTTTAGTCCCTATCATAGTTGAGCTGTCCAAAATAAATGGAGACACTCCAAGTCACAGCATCACTCGCGAGGAAAGAATCTCTCTGATGCAATTACTAAAGAACATAGAAATAGAAGTTGAAGCTCTTTTAGGAACAGACAAAGCTATTGTCACTTCTGGTGGTGTCTCTTTGAATGAAGTGGATTTCAAAACAATGTCTTCCAAACTTTACCCGAACCTATATCTAGTTGGAGATATATTGAATATAGATCGCCCTTCTGGTGGATACAGCTTACAGCTCTGCTGGACCACAGGATTCGTTGCGGGAACTTCTTCTATTAGCTGAATCTAATCTTTTTTAATTTTTTTTGTAGTTCGGTATATTCAGGAATAGTCTCACCAACCAGATCCCAGAATTTTTGAGAATGATTAAATTGTTCTAGGTGACAAAGCTCGTGTACAACAATATAGTCCAAAAGTTCAGATGACAAAGTAGCTATTCTGTAGTTAAAATTCAAATTACCTTTAGTAGAACAACTCCCCCATCTAGTTGTTTGGTTTCTAATGCTGATTCGTCCGTATTTAAATTTGTAATGTTGATTATAATACTCTAGTCTTTCGGTAGCCAAGGTTCGAGCTACCTCTTTTAGCTCCAAAAACTTCTTTTGACCTGTTTTGGTTCTAGACAACCTTCTTCTCCTAACTTTTCTAAAATAAAATCTGAAAAGATTTCGCATAAATAAAAAGATAATTTATTTATCCAAAGGAAGTATTTCGTCTATTCTAATTTGTTTTACAA
>JAUPVY010000059.1 GCA_030916785.1 Patescibacteria group bacterium | reverse complement strand
GGATGCTGTCACAGCCACATCTACAGCGTGAGATTTCAAATATTCAATATATGAATTAAGTACGTGAGTTTTACCGCTCCCAGCAGGACCAGTTAGAAAAACATTTTTACCCATCTTTAAAATATCCAGAGCTTCAGATTGAGTCATGCCCCCATTGTACCTATTTCTTCTTCATCTTCCAATCCTCTATTTTTTTATGGTCACCTGAAAGTAACACTTTTGGAACTTTATATTTTTTACCTTTATATTCAAAAACTTCAGGTCTAGTATAGACATCGTGACTTGAGATCCTAGACTCCTCTAGTGAAGAGAAATTGCCCAATACGCCCTCTATCTGCCTTGAAACGCAATCAAGCACTATCATAGCTGGTAATTCTCCGCCAGTTAGAACAAATTCACCCACAGAAATATCTTCCATTTTAAACACCTTCTTTACCCTCGCATCTATACCTTCATACCTTCCGCACACAAAAATAATATCTGTATACTTTTTGGCAACATTTTTTGCATAAGTCGTCGTGAACTGTTTACCTCCCGGAGAAAAGAAAATAATCTTCGTTTTAGCTTTTTTATTCCTCTTTATCTTTGTTAGTGCCTTTTCTATTGCTTTTGCCGTAGGCAAGGCCTGTATAACCATTCCTGGACCACCACTGTATGGTTTTTGGTCCACTCTTTTCCATTTATCAAGAGAGTAGTCCCGAGGGTTATAAAACTCCACTTTAATTTTTTTGTCTTCTATGGCACGTGCAATAATGGACTCATTTAGATATGAATCAAAGGCTCCAGGAAAAAGTGAAATTATATGAAATCGCATGGTTTGTGTAATTAAAAAACCGTGGTAATACCATACCACGGTTTTTTAATTTTGACTATATTTAAACTTATATCTTCAAATCTGCCATTGCATCATCTAAACTCTTCGTAGCCCCCGCCTTAACCTCTGGCATACCTCCTGCTGGCTCGTTAATTTTCAAGTTCACTCTTGAGTTGTTTTTCATTCCCACAACTCTTAGCAAGGTTCTTATTGCCTTTGCGGTATTACCTTCTCGTCCAATTATTTTACCCATATCATCCTTATGAACGTCCAAGTTCATAAGTACACCCATCTCATCTACTGTTCTCACGATCTTTACATCTTCTGGATGCTCAACTAATGCCTTAACTACAAAATCCAAAAATTTTACGTCTTGTTCCATGGTGAATTCTATCGATTAATTGTAAAAGGATACAGTAATATTATATCAACGAAAACTAAAAATAGTCAACCTAATGGTGAACTCCAGTACCCTCCTAAGGAGTTAGGCTACCTTAGTACTAAAATTCACCATAAGACTGACTATTCTCTAATTTATTATGCTGATGCTTCTGTTTCTGCGGGCTCAGCCACAACCTCTGCTGGAGTCTCTTCTGCCGGTACAACTTGTGCTGGAGTTTCTACCACTTTCTCTGCTGTGGCAACTGGCTCTACTGGGCTAACTGCAGCTTCTCCCGCTACTTCTTTAACTATAGCTTTTTTCAAAGGAAGAACGTTTATTTTCTTTCCTTCAATAAGTTTCTTGCTTAATAGCATGTTGTGAACAGTAGCAGAAACTTGCGCCCCTTGTGACATCCAGTGCTTTATTCTGTCTGCCTTGAAGTTTGCATCTTCTCCGTGTCTTGAATCATAACTTCCTAGATTTTCTAAATATCTTCCACTTTTTGTAGAGTTTTTTGAGTCAGTCAAAACCAAACGAAATGTTGGTTCGTGCTTTCGTCCTACTCTTTGTAGTCTTATCTTTAACATGCTGGCTATACTAACAGAATACTACAAAAGGGTCAACTGTGTTATAATACCCGGGTGAAAGAAACACGAAAGAACAAAACCCTAATCGGCCCCATAAGTATCAACACAAAAGGTGTTGGTTTTTTTGACATAGATGACAAAGACAGTATAGAAATACAGCCTCAATACGTTAACCGTGCCTTCCATGGAGACACCGTGGAAATATCCCTAACTGGAGAAAAAATCAAAAACAGAGCCCAGGGAAAAGTCACTAAAATAGTTAAAAGAGCTAAAACAGAATTCGTGGGAGTGGTGGATCAGCACGATGGAAAAACTTTTGTCATACCAGATGACAAAAGACTATATATTGATATTTTTCTATCTGAAAAAACCAAGGTCTCAAAAGGAAGCAAAGTTCTAGTTGAAATAATTGATTGGGATTCTGCAACACCTGAGGGTAGACTCATAAAAATAATAGGCCTGAAAGGCGAAAACAATACCGAGATGGAATCCATAGTTTTGGAAAAAGGTTTCAGAATTGAATTCCCTGCTGATGTAGACCAGGAAGCAGAAAAAATAAAAAATGAGTACAAAGTACATTTTGAAACAGAAATAAAAAATCGTAGAGATATGCGAGGCATAACCACCATGACTATTGACCCCGCTGATGCAAAAGACTTTGACGATGCTATATCATATGAAGATCTTGGGAACAATCAATACGAGATTGGAGTTCACATAGCAGATGTTTCCTATTTTGTGACACCCGGAACAAAACTCGATCATGAGTCAGAAAAAAGAGGTCTGTCTGTTTACTTGGTAGACCGCACAATACCAATGCTTCCTGAAATACTATCTAACGATCTATGTTCTCTAAACCCAAATGAAGATAAATTTACATTTTCAGCTATATTTAAAATAAATGGAGAAGGAGAAGTTTTGGGAGAATGGTTTGGACGAACTGTGATACATAGTGACAAAAGATTCTCATACGAAGAAGCACAGGAGGTAATAGATGGTAAAAAAGACGGTCCATACCAAACAGAATTACGTAAACTAAAGGATATTGCTCAAAAACTAGAGAAGAAAAAGTTTAACGCTGGAGCAATTAATTTTGAAACAGAAGAAGTAAAGTTTTTACTTGATGAAAAAGGAAAGCCAATAAAAGTATACAAAAAGAGTCGTTTAGAAACACATAAACTTGTTGAGGAATACATGTTACTAGCCAACAGAGCAGTGGCAAAATATGTCTTCATGTCACAAAACAAAGATATAAGAAAAAAAGGTTCACAGTCAGTCTACAGAATTCACGCCAACCCAGATCCAGAAAGAATAGAAAACCTATCAATATTCCTTAAAGCTCTTGGCTTTGAATTAAAAAACAAAGATGGAAAAGTAACATCAAAAGATATAAACGCACTTCTAAAACAAGTAGAAGGCACACCGAACGAAGAGTTAATAAAAACAGCAACTATTCGCAGTATGGCCAAAGCTGTTTATTCCACAAAAAACATTGGGCACTTCGGTCTAGCTTTCACATATTACACACACTTCACTTCTCCCATACGTAGATATCCAGACCTTCTAGTACACAGATTTCTTGAAAGAGAGCTCAAGGGTGGCAAAATTGAACAAGATGAATACCAGAAATTTGAAAGTATTTGCTTGGCTTCTTCTGAACTTGAGAAAAAGGCATCGGATGCTGAGAGAGCAAGTATAAAATACAAACAAGTTGAATATATGTCAGAACATGTTGGTGAAGAGTTTGATGGGACAATTACTGGAGTTACAGACTGGGGTATATACATAGAAGAAAAAGAAACAAAATGTGAAGGTATGGTAAAAATCCGAGATATTGGCGACGACTTTTACACTTTAGACGAAAAAAACTACTCTCTAAAAGGAGAGAAAACTGGAAGAAAATTTACTTTGGGAGACTCCTTGAGATTCAAAGTGGTATCAGCCGATATGGAAAAAAGAGTTTTGGATTATAAACTAGTTGGATAAGGTATTTCTTTTTATTGAATAGTATTGTATAGTAAAAAGAGATTCGCCAACCACGAGGTGTCAGAATGGGAACAGAAGTCAACGGATCCGACGTGTTCAACCCTGGAGACAGGGTCCAGCAGTTGGGACTGCTGGGTCTTGCTCCCCTGACCGGCTTCCCCTATGTTGTGGAAGTTGACGACAAGGGAGAGCTCGTTCTTTCCAAGACCCCCGAAGGTCCACCGATTACGGACCTGCACGGTCAGATCCGACACTACCCCCGTCGGGTCTTCCGCAAGATCACATGGCAGGTTGCTGCCTAGACCCCCCACGGGCGACGCCACAAGCGTCGCCCGATTCGTTTTACTTCGCAATAGTTACTGCTTCATCAAAGGCGACGGACAAAAGTTTCGATCCTCCACCCATTCCCATAGTCACACCGTAGAGAATTCCCGCTCGAGACATTGTCTCTCTGTTGTGTGTAATCAAAATCAATTGAGAAT
>JAUPVY010000058.1 GCA_030916785.1 Patescibacteria group bacterium | reverse complement strand
ATGTTGGATCTCAAAAAGGACTACTATCACAAGAAAAATTAAAAGAATTTTTAGGCAAGGCTCCTGCTGAATACAAACTAAATAAAATAAATTAAAAAATATAAAGTAGAACACCCCGCGCACGATTTCTTTGTGCGCGGGGTGGTATTAAGGTCGTCAGTCAATGGAAGTGGTGCCAACCTCCTCTTCGAGATTTTCAGATTTGGGTGGCAAATAGCACATGGGGTCTCTCGGCCTGAGATGAAGCTCGTGTACCCCATTTTGCTTTTCTGCCATACTATAGAGCCGATTGAACCCATCCCGATTGTAACGACGACGATCGTAAATATCACCGTCAACACTCTCATAGGATTCGTCAAGCCGGTGTAGACCCCTCAACCCCTCCACCTCCAGAACCATCTTCTCTCTGATCGCCTGGTCCTCTGCCGTCGCATATGTCGAAAGAGCTCTTTTGACACACTCAGCGATAGTCGCGTCTGGAACAAACTGCTTGATGAACAGTTCGTATTCCTCGTACCATCCGACCTCTTCCTCAGCCAGGTGTTTGTAGCGGAGGTGATACGCCCAGAGCACACCAAGCATGGCGGACAGCATGAGAATGGCCAATCCTTTCCCAGTGACCACTTCCCAAGTAGGACCCTCCACCATGATGAGAACCATCACGGCACAGAAGCACCACAACAACCCACCAAAAAGGACTCGTTTCCAATCCATACAACACCCCAGTTCAGTCGACACAAGACAATCCAATGTCGTGAGACCCTACAGTCTCAAAAGGTTCTGCCAGAATTATGTAGTTTTATAACAAAAAGTCAATTATTGGTTCTTTCTACCTATTACTTCTTTTGCAGCAAAAAGTATATGATTCTCTCCCAGCTCATAATGTTCCTGAAGCTCACTCCAACCACCTGACTGCCCAAACAAATCTTTAACCCCAATAAATTCCATTGGTACCGGAAAATTCGCAACGATAACTTCTGCTACGGCCGAACCAAACCCACAAGCAATCTGATGTTCCTCAACCGTCACTATCGCCCCGCATGTTTTTGCAAGAGAAACCAAAGATTCTATATCAATGGGCTTAACCGTCGCAATGTTTAAAACTTTTGCCGAAATATTTTCTTTTTTTAGAAGTTCAGCCACTTTCAGAGCACGGTAGACTAGTGAACCTGTGGCTACAATACCAACATCTGCCTTTTCACCCGCCTCTCCATAGTAAAGTTGTGCCTTTCCTATTTCAAACGGACTCTCTTCTGTTGTTATAACTGGAGTTTTCTCACGCATAAGGCGAATATAAACTGGCTTGCCATATTTTGCAGCAGCAATCGTAGCCTTTTTTGCCTCTATAGAGTCACATGGAGAAATAACTGTCATATTTGGTATAACTCTCATTGTTGCCATATCCTCCAATGCTTGGTGAGTTCCACCGTCTGAGCCGTCACTAAACCCTGCGTGAGAGCCAGCCACTACAACCGGACGGTTGTTATAACAAATAGTAGTACGAATCTGTTCCCAGTTTCTACCGGGAGAGAAAGCAGCAAAACTACTTATAAATGGAATTTTGCCCATGGCTGACATTCCAGAAGCAACCGACGCCAAGTTCTGTTCTGCAATACCAACCTCAACGAATCTCTCCGGAAACTTATCTCGGAACAAATGCATTTGCGTGGACTCTGTGAGATCTGCTGAAAGACCGACAACATCTGCGTCTTCCTCACCTGCTTTTAATAAGCCCTCACCAAAACCCTTGCGAATAGGAACTTGTTCCACATCTTTATCAAAAAGCTTTGGATTTAATTTTTGAGAAATATTTATCATGAATTAATTATACAAAAAAAAAGAGCTGGGGGATAGTTTATCCCCCGCCCTTCCGCACACGCACGCCGTACTACTTCTTCTTGTTGTGTCCGTTGTGCTGTTCAAGACAACGGTTGATGACGATACCATGCTTGCGCCGCCAGTTTTCCTCAGCCTTCCTTGCGAGCTTCTCCCTGCGTTCTCTTTCTTCAGGTTTCCGTGGATTACAGCGTTTGGATGACATGCACCAGCTCCTCCCAAAAAAACAGTACACAAATTTAAAAAGCCAGTCAAATATTGTTTTTACTTTATTCTTTCAACTTGATAACTATTCTATTTATGTTGACTTTCAATCTGTCCTCCAAGCGAGTGCAGTTCCCTCAAAGCAATTTTTTCTTGCTCATCCTTTGGTGGCTCTCCCGCTATTTCAGTACCTGGAGCATTACCGTGCCATTTGAAATCTCTTTCCATGAAAGAAACTCCTTTACCGGGAATTGTATGGGCGATAATAACGCTTGGACCGTCAAAAACAGCCTGTGCCCTGCCAATACCGGCAATTATTTCACTAAAGTTGTGTCCATCTATTTCTTCTACATGGAAACCGAAACTTTCAAATTTGTGTGCAACGTTTTCAAGTGGCATAACATCTTCCGTATATCCATCTATCTGGATATTGTTTCTATCTACTATTACTATAAGATTACCGAGTTTTTCTTTGGCCGCTAGCATCATAGCCTCCCAGTTTTGCCCCTCGTCTAGCTCGCCGTCACCTGTCATGCAGTAGAAAAATTTATCCGAAGACTTGCCTTTATTCATTCTCTCAGCCAAAGCCATACCAACCGCCTGTGAGATACCAGAACCCAAAGGACCAGAGCTTGTCTCCATCATGTCCAAAAATTCTCTGTGTGGATGACCTTGAAGTCTTGAGCCAAATTTACGCAAAGTCAAAAGCTCTTTTACAGGAAAATATCCTGCGTGGGCCATTGCTGCATACAAGACTGGAACTATATGACCATTTGATAAAATCACCCTGTCTCTCCCTGGCCATGAAGGCACTTTTGGATCATGTCTCAAAACTGCAAAGTAAAGTGCAGTAAATATGTCAGCCATACCAAGTGAACCGGCGGAGTGTCCAGAACCAGCAGAAACAAGCATTTCTATGACAGAAACCCTTATGTCCCTGGCTTTTTCTTCAAGTAACTTTATTTTTTCGTCTGTTAAATTATTTTGCATTTTATTTGTAAATTAATTAATTGACTTTAATGTTTCATATTCTTCCTCAGGATTGTCGGCGTTTAAAATAAGCCCACCTGAAATAAATTTTGTAACTCCTGCAGAAATTAATTCACCCATAGTTTCCTCGGTCACACCTATATCTATTGCAATTACATGTTCTGGATAAAGTCCGTGCAATGTTCTTATCTGAGAAACAGATTTTTCTTCTAAGGCTACTCCGTGTTTTCCGAGCATATCACTCCCCATGCATTGAATAAAATCGACTTGATGAACATATGGCTCCAAAAGTGAAATATCTGTAGATGGTTTTATTGCTACTCCAACAGAAACCATATTCTCTCGACAAAGATCTATTACTTCTTGAAAACTATCTGTTGCTTCTATGTGGGCCACGATAGTGGAAGCCCCCGTCTTTATCCAATCCAAAATAGAGTACTCTGGATTTTTTATCATTAAATGGACTTCAAACTCTACATCCTCCCATTCTGGCCAACCCTCCTCCTCTCTTTTTAATCTATCAAAAAAATCTACATCACGACCATTGTAAGGCCATGTTTTGGTGGGAACAAAAATGCCATCAGTAATATCTACCTGCACCTTTGGTGCAAATTTCTTAACTCTTTTTATTTCTTCTTCTAACTGTTCTTTTGTATGTGGAATTATTGCGGGTACTATTTGTATCATAAATTTTCTATCTTTTTTATTCTTCTAATATGCCTCTCATCATTTGAAAACTTTGTATTAAGCCACATATCCGCAGCCTGGGTAGCTTCTTGAGTTGTAATAAAATGCGCACCGAGGGACAAAATGTTCGCATCGTTGTGCTCGCGAGTCAAAGTCAGTATGTGTTTTGGTCCTCCATAGAACACAGCACATCTAACACCCGGAAAACGATTGGCAACTATAGCCTCTCCTTGACCTGACCATCCTAAAACAATTCCCATTGAACCCTCTTCATGTGCCACACACTTGGCTACTATAGAAATATAGTCTGGATAATCATCATCGTGAACGTATTCTTTTGGACCACAGTCATAGACTTCAAAATCACCCTCTACCAAATGAGAGATCAGTCCTCTTTTCATTTCAAAGCCTGCGTGATCTGAACCAATATAAATTTTCATATTACCGATCTAATTATATCAGACAGAAAGAAAAACACACCATCCTCGGTGTGTTTTTCTCTTAAACTTTAAAATCTAGATTTCTAATTAAGCCTTACTATCTGATT
>JAUPVY010000002.1 GCA_030916785.1 Patescibacteria group bacterium | reverse complement strand
CATAAATAGGGAAGTGAGATTGTGGACATATTTCCCTTTTGTTTTTTATGTGTTTAGTATATGATTATTAAGTTCCCAGGATGCGGGCATGGTTAAGTGGTATAACAGGTCCTTGCCAAGGACCAGTCGGGGTTTCGATTACCCCTGCCCGCACAGAGACAAGAAAGCTATTTCTAACCCTTAAATAGGCCTATATTTTGAGTTAACTAATGTTATTACAAATTCGAAATTTGTTTTTATTTCGAATCTACGTATGATATAATTTTAGTTATGAAGATTTGTTCTAAATGTAAAAAAGAAAAGACTTTACTAGAATTTAATTTTAAATCAAAAATTTTAGGGTTAAGAAATGGCCAATGCAAAGAATGCACTAGATTATTGATAAAAAATCATTATAATAAGAACAAGGAATATTATTTAAACAAGGCTAAGAAAAGGAATTTTAGTGTAAAATTAGACGTAATTAATTTTTTGCAAAGTTTCTTTCAAGATAATCCTTGTGTAGATTGTGGTGAAAATGATATTACTGTGCTTGAATTTGATCACAAAGGTAAAATACCTAAGTTTAGAGCCGTTTCTTCAATGGTTAGAAATGGTTTTACTCTAGAAAAGATAAAGGAGGAGGTGAGTAAGTGTGAGGTTCGCTGTGCAAATTGTCACAGAAGAAAGACAGCTAAAGATTTTGGATGGTTTAAAAGTAATAATGCGCTCGTAGCTCAACGGATAGAGTACTTGTCTTCGGAACAAGGGGTTGGGGGTTCAAGTCCCTCCGAGCGCACAAAAGAGTGATGGCTACTAATAATTTTCTGATTCCAAAAGAAGTTACACATGTAACAGACGAGCTAGAAAAGGCTGGTTTTGAGGCTTTTCTCGTAGGTGGATGTGTACGAGACATCATTTTAGGAAGAACGCCAAAGGATTGGGATGTGACCACAAACGCAACGCCAGATGAGATAATAGCCTTATTTAACAAGACATTTTATGAAAATGACTTTGGTACAGTTGGGGTAGTCAATGAGGAAACTGGCGATGAAACATTGAAGGTTATTGAGGTTACTCCTTATAGACTAGAATCAGGTTATTCAGACAACAGGCACCCAGATGAGGTTATTTTTAGCCAAAAAATAGAGGATGATCTAAAAAGACGAGACTTTACAGTTAATTCATTGGCATATTCTGTTTCACATGGAACAATACTTGATTTGTTTGAAGGACAGAAGGATATTAGTAACAAGCTCATTCGCACAGTGGGGGAGCCTGTTGATCGTTTTACTGAGGATGGTTTGCGTATTCTACGTGCTATTAGACTAGCCACAGAACATTCTTTTGAAATAGAACCAAATACTGAAAAGGCCATACTTGAAAATGCTCATTTGTTGAAAAATATATCAACAGAGCGCATTCGTGATGAATTCACAAAGATAATCATGTCCGACAGACCAATGGATGGCCTCCTGACCATGAAAAAGCTGGGGATTATTAAATACGTCGTGCCGGAACTAGAAGAAACGTTTGGAGTTGAGCAGAACAAAGCACATTCATATGATGTTTGGGAACATTTAATACGCGCCCTTCAGCACTCTGCAGACAAGAAATACCCACTTGAAGTCCGTTTGAGCGCTCTATTTCACGATATTTCCAAACCAGAGTCACGCAGATGGGGACAAGAACAGGGAACTTGGACTTTTTACGGCCATGAAGTCCTGGGTGCGCGAAGAACAAAAAAAATACTGACAAACCTACGCTACCCAACCAAAATAATTGAAAAAACTACAATTTTAGTTAGATGGCACATGTTCTTCTCTGACACAGAGCAAATTACGCTCTCAGCGGTCCGTAGAATGATTGTAAATGTTGGACGGGAGAATATATGGGATTTGATGGATATGCGCATATGCGACCGTATAGGCACTGGTAGGCCCAAAGAAGATCCATATAGGCTCCGCAAATATCACGCAATGATTGATGAGGCTCTTCGTGACCCAATATCAGCTGCAATGCTCAAAATAGACGGTAAAAAAATAATGGAAGTTACAGAAGTAAATCCAGGACCTAAAATTGGTTTTACTCTGCATGCCTTACTTGAAGAAGTGTTGGAAGATCCAAACAAGAACACAGCTGAATATTTAGAAAATAGGGCTAAAGAATTGATTGTTTTACCGGAAACAGAGCTGGAAGCCCTAGGAAAACAAGGAAAAATGACCAAGGAGCAGGCCGACGAAGAGGAAATAAAGAAAATAAGAGGGAAACACTATGTAAAATAGTTAGATATATAAAAAACTGCCCAATAATCAGAAACCATGGGCGTGCATAGTTGCTAATGATTGGGCAGTTGAGGTAGAAGATCCATCCAGCTAATTCAATAAGCTAGTTATAATAACGAAGCTCAAAAAAATATAGTAGATAGTGTAGGTTCGATTAAGGCTAGGCATACGAACCACCAAATGGTCTTCAAAGAGGGGACTCGGCCGAGTCCAAAAAAAGAAAACATGTTTTTAAAAAGAACAAATTGTAGAGATTCAATCCGACAAGGTATCGGACATTCAATCTACGTCTGAAATAAGTTTATCATTTGTAAAAGACATGTAAAGGACAATTACAAATAAAAAGTGGATAACTATTTATACTAAACCCAAAAATACTTTTTCTAGTATTCCAGAATCTACTAATTCTTTTGGTTTTCCCTCAGCAACAACCTTACCTTTATCTAAAACATAAGTTCTATGAGCTATTTCATTTACAGATTTTAGATTGTGCTCAACAATAACTATTGATGTTTTTCGTACCTCGTTTATATGACGAATTTTTTCAAATACTTCTTTGACTATCTTGGGTGCAAGACCAATTGATGGTTCATCCAGTAAAAGCAGTCTTGGATCAGTCATAAGCCCTCGTGCGATGGCAAGCATTTGTTGTTGACCACCAGACAAGTGTCCTGACTTGTCATTTATCTTGAGTTTCAGGGCGGGGAACAGGTCGAGCACCTCGCTTATTCTCTCTTTCACTTCGTTTTTAGAAGATACAGTATATGCACCTATCTCTAGGTTTTCTAGAACAGACAGGCTGGAGAAAACTCTTCTACCTTGGGGTACATAAGACACACCTCGGTCTATCATTTCTCTAGCGATAGGGGATATTTCCTTCTCATGCCAAAACACCTTTCCTGATTCAATAGGAGCTATACCAAACAAAGCTTTAATCAGAGTTGATTTTCCTGCTCCGTTGGGACCCATTAATGCCACTATCTCGTTCTCATCAATCACGACACTGGCCCCGTCGAGTGCTTTGACACCTCCATAGTGAACATGAATATCCTGTAGTTTTAATAATTTTTCATCACTCATATATGAATAATATCATTTATTTTAATGCCTTAAAACAAAAATCACTCTTTTGCTGTTTTCCAAGCTAATTCAAAAACCATTCTAATCATTCCATATATAACATCATCTTCAATAATTACCCCTATTATATTTTCTCCGCCTAATTTAACTATTGAAACTTTGTTTTTACCATAAGCAGTCAATTCCGCTTCATATGGAAAATCCTCGCTAGGTATATACCTAATAACGGGCCATATTTTTTTGTTTATACCTTTAAAAACACCCTCACTATAGCCACGGTTTTCTTCTGTATCCGGGGCGATACCCCTAGTTGTAATACCCAACGCCTCCTTTGCTTTTGTAAAATCCCTTAATTCAACAGGATTCATGTAATTCTTGAACTTGTTTGCATTCGATATCGAAACCATCTCATAACCAGTGGACCCTAAAACCATATCGTTACAAACATTAACAACAGTATCGGGCCCATCATAAAAGGTGACTCTTGGTTTATTAGACACCGAAGAAAACAACCCCTCAAGCTCTGGAAAGGCCTTTTCTGCATTTTCCAGTTGATCATTAGCTATTTTTATCTGGTCTTTTGCGTACCGTATAAGACTCTGGGGTTTTTCGATTTGATAATATTGCTTATTTTTCTTTTCAATTTCATTAATAAGCCCTTTAATCTGCAAATCAAGAAGTATTTTATAGACAGTACTTCTGTTTATCTTGGTTATTTCAGAAATACGGGAAGGGAATGCACCACCCAGTTCTGCGAGAGTTGTATATATCTGAGATTCCTTATCAGTAAGACCTGCATTCTTTATGTTTTCAATAATCCTTGGGCTAAGCATATGTAGAAAGTATATATTGACCAGATTTATTGTCAATTTTTACGAACAAAATTTTAATATTTTGAAATTATCCTTATTTTTCAATGTATATTGATATCATATTGAAATTGTTTGCCAACAATTTAATTTGTGTGTTATAATTTTTTTATTAATAGTTTATACATTAATATGCAAAACAAAAAAATATACGTAGCAATCGTGATAGTAGTGTTGGTTGTTCTGGGTTTTATGGGTCTAAGAAACACAGACAATAAGCCAGAAAACAAACAAACAGTAAAAATAGGTCTAAGTTTACCACTAACAGGTGGAGTGGCCTTCCTGGGTGAGCCAGCAAAAAAGGCTGCAGAGCTTGCTCTCAAAGATGCGGGCAACACCAAATACAACTATGAGCTAGTGTTTGAAGATGACCAGTTTAATCCAACAAAATCAGCGTCAACAGTCAACAAACTCATAAATGTAGACAAGGTTATGGCAATCATTTCGTTCGGCTCAGGAACAGGGAACGTAATAAACCCAATTGCAGAGAAGGGTAAAACAGTGCAATTCGGTTTAGCATCTGACCCAACAGTTGCAAATGGTGAATACAACTATATTCACTGGACACCTCCGTTCAAAGAAGGAGAGTTGTTGGCAAAAGAGTTAATCAGAAGAGGTTACAAGAAAGTATCTATCGTTGATACCAACCATCCTGGAACACTAGCTGTGAGTAAATCTATAAAGGAGTCCCTAAGTGGTTCTGGGGTAGAAGTTGTATCATACGATTTGACCAATGTAGGAAGTAAGGACTTTAGAACTGTGATCAGTAAAATAAAAAGCGCCAATCCTGACATCGTTGTTCTTGAAATGTTTTCACCAGAAGTTGAAATAATGGCAAAACAGATGAAAGAGCTTGGCTTCAACAAACCCCTAACATCTGTTGAGACTTTTGAGTGGAGTAGCGAACCAGCATTGTTTGAAGGTCAGTGGTTTGTATCAGACTCAATGGTTCCTGAGTTCGCAAGTAAATACAAGGCAGAGTATGGAGTTGACCCTCAATCTGGTTCATCATATGTATACGACCTCGTATCAATGCTCATCAAGCTACAGGAAAAATCAGACGAACCAATTCTTGCGTCCGAGTTGCCTACAGTGATAAGTAAGATGGGGAATTGGAACTCACCAGTATTTGGAAGCATCAAAATAGATAAGGATGGATTCTTCCTTACAGAACCGTCAGTGAAGATGATAAAGAGTGGTAAGGTTGTGTCGACAAATTAATCACTGTTTCTCTGAATAACAAAAAACCACCGCAAGGTGGTTTTTTGATTTGTATTTTACTTTATGGACTTTATGGACTTTAAAAACTTTCGACTGTTTCTTTATTCCCCCAAATACGCATCCATTACCTCTCTTTTGGCCAGGGCTTCGTCGGGAGTACCTTCTGCCAGTAGCTTACCGTTATCCAAAACAATAACATGATCGCAGAGCTCGCGGATGATATCTATGTTGTGCTCTACCAGAACAACTGTTTTTCCTTGTTGTTTCAGATGTTCAATTACTCCAATTACTATTTTTCTCATTTCGGGAAATAGACCGGCAAATGGTTCATCGAAAAAGAAGATGTTGCTATTGTTTCCGAAACCATCTGACATAGCTAATATTCTACCTATCTCCAATAACTTTCTCTGACCATAAGATAGGTTAACTGCTAGTTCATCTCTCTTTTCCCACAGATTTACCTTTTTTAACACCTCTTCGGCTTTATCTAAATGAAACTTTTTATGTTTTTCAAATAGGGAACTAACAACATTTCTTTTTGTTAAAACAACTAAAATATTATCTATAACAGGCATTTGTTCAAAAAGTCTGACATCTTGAAAAGTACGAGTGATACCATAATCAGAAACCTCATAAGGTAAAAGCTCCTTCACTTCTTCAGACGAGGAAAAAACGACTGAGCCTTTATCAAAAGGGAATGTGCCGGTTAGTAGATTAATCAATGTTGATTTACCAGAACCGTTTGGGCCAATAAGACCGGTTATTTTACCCTCCTCAAACCCGACAGAAAGACCATCAATAGCATAAACTCCGTCAAAATGTTTTGTTATTTTTTTAGTTTCTAGAATTGGCATTTGCTAAATTATACCAAAATACCCCTTTTGGGGGTAGTTTGGGGACTGTGTTTCACTTTACGAACTTTATAGACTTTATAAACTTTTACTACAACTTATACTCACCCAAAAGCCCTTGTGGGCGATAGAGCATTAGCAAGACAAGTATGAGTCCGTACGTCACTTGTCGCATTTGAGCAGCGATATCAGAGGAGAAACCTACAAAACGCAAAAGTTCAGGCAAGATAATTAAACAGAATGCTCCAAGCACTGCGCCTTTGTTGTTGGCTAAACCCCCGAGAATAATAATGGCCAGTATAAATATTGATTCAGACAGAGCAAAGCTAGATGGATCAACATATGTTATATAAGAAGCAAAGAAAGCACCCGCAATAGAGGCAAAGGTAGCGCCAATGACAAAAATGGTTAGTTTGTAAAATAACGTATTGTATCCATACACTTGAATTACTTTTTCATCTTCACGAATTGCCTTCAGCACTCTACCGAACGATGAATTAACGATAAACTCAGACAGCAGATATGCTAGTAGAGCGAAAATAGTCACAAGGCCAAGAAAAACAATATTTTCATTAAAATCCAAACCAAACAACTCTGGTTTTGATATTCCTGGAATACCCAAGGGTCCACGAGTCAGACTTTGCCAGTTCAAAAAGATACTATAAACAATAATATTGAAACCAAAAGAGCCAAGGGCGAAATAATCACCATCAAACCGAGACAGAACAAAACCGATAATAAAACTGATTACCCCAGAAATAAACATCCCGACCAGAATAGACAAGAAAAAATTCATACCGTAAGAGGTGAGGAGTATGGCTGTAACATAGGCACCGATACCGTAGAACGCTGCCTGGGTAATAGAAAGAAGACCAGTAAACCCAACAGTAAGGTTGAGCGACAAAGCCAGTATTGAGTAGATTCCTATTAGTATTCCGATGTGTATTAAGTATTCCATAAATACTGATACAAAAATTATATCAGTATTGAGCCAAAACAAAAACCCCGAGAATCTCGGGGTTTTGTGTTTATTGCGTTTGTTGTGTTGTTTAGATTTTTACTGGTACTCCACCCATCAACCTGAATGCTTTCTCTTGTATTGGCGCTAGACCTTCCTTGCTAAAGGTTACTTTGCCAGTGACACCTTCGTAGTTGACCACTTTTAGCAACTCCGCCTTTACCTTATCTGCATCAGTAGATTTTGTTTTTGGTAAAACCACATCAGTTAGAATCTTGACCACATCATAGGCTGGATGAGTGGTTAAAGATAGGATTGGACCTCTTCCAACCAGTTTAGTAAATTTGTCATTAAATTCCTTTGCTTTTTGATTTTTTGCATCGGCTTCCCAGAAAGCGAACACTGTATCTTCTTCATTTCCACCGGCCAATTCCTGTGCCACAGGGCTTGTGATAGTTCCGGTCGTAAAGAACGGTTTGTCCATTCCCAGAGTTCCAACCTGTTTCATTATCAACCCAACCTCGTCATGACCCAAAAGAACGAAGACTTCCATTTCTTTAAGCTTGAGTATTTGTGTTCTGAAATCATCATCTTCATAGTTAAATGATTCCACCAACACCTTCCCACCTTTTGCCTCAAACGCCTTTTTGAAAGAGTCGGCAACCAGTGCCATAAATGTGTCTTTGGTTGAATACATTATACCCGCCGTCTCTCTACCCTCATCCAACATCTGGCCAGCCAAAACTCGTCCGATTGACTCTGTTTCGGTAGCAAGACATAGAATGTTTTTGTCTGCGTCTGCAACATCTTTATTACAATCTAATGGGTTTATTATCAGAACATCGTCTCTTAAAGCCCGATCTTTAACCGCAAACATTCCGCCGTATGACGCAACTAAGAGTATTTTGACCTTATCTGTGTGAACCAGCTTGTCATAGGCAGATACCGTGTTTTTTGTTAGATATTGGTCATCTTCAATCAAAAGCTCTATTTGTCTACCATCTATTCCACCTTTTGCGTTTGCTTCGCTGACCGCTATCTCAACCGCCTTAACGGCATCCATACCTAGTACGGCCGATGGACCCGTTAGGGGACCGATGTAGCCAATTTTAATTGGACCAGTTTCTGAGGTGTTGTTGTTAAAAACCGCATTGCCTCCAAAGTATAGAACCGCAAGCACAACGAGACCCGCTACAATCTTCAATATAATACTATTGTTCTTAGCCATATATTTGATAATTATTTTATAATTTATAATCACTTGACTTACGTATATAAGTATATCATACTATACCTACTTTTGTCAACTGTTTTAGATGACAGAACTATGATACACTAAATACATGGCTAATAATATAAAAGATTCCCTGAAAACCCTTGGCTTTACCCCTAATGATGCCGATGTATATATTGCATTAATAAAAATCGGGAACTGCTCGGCTGACTCAATAATCAAGGAAACAGGGCTACATCGAAATCTGGTTTATACATCACTAAGTCACCTTGTAGCCAAAAAACTTGTGATGGAGCAGGAGATTAAGAGCAAAAAGAACTTCAGTGCAAACAATCCTCAATTTTTGGTTGATGATTTTAGTGAAAAAACAAATTTAGCCAAAGAGGTTGTAGAAGAAATCGAAAAATCAATCCCAAAAGACAAACAGGAAATAACAATTCACCAGGGTAACGACGAATATTTGAAATTGTTAACTGGGTTAATAAACAGACTTCCTAAAGGATCTACGAAATACATCATGGGAACAGGAGGGGAGGAATTTATGAAAAACACCATGATTCCAATATGGAAAAAATACCACAACGTCGCCTTTGCTCAAGAAATCAAAATAAAAATGATTTCGTATGAGGACCAGAAGTCATCCATTAAATCCCTGGCTGATGCAGAAGGAATATATGAGATAAAATATCTATCGTCCAATACAGAAAACCCCGCTGGAATTCATATTTATCCAGAAATAGACACTGTTTTAAATATTATTTACTCCGATGATCGCCAACCTGTAACCGCAATAATGATAAAAAACAAGGCCTTAGCTAAGTCTTATTTAAATCTATTTAATAATCTCTGGGAAACTGGGGGAGGTAATTAATTTGTACTAAAAAAGAGTGCCCAGCATTGCGCTGAACACCCTTTGATCTTCCACCTGAACCACAAGTTCAGGTGGGGGGAAGGAACTACTTACTACGTGGTGACTACCACGTAGTGTCCGGCAGGGCCGGCGTCTTCGGTGGAGACCGTATGGCTTGGGTTGAAGGTCCCGAGGTAGTGGCCGTCGGCCACCACTCGGAAACCGTCCGCCCCCATGTCAGTCACATTGACTGCCATGAACGGCCCGAAACGACGAATCGTCCGAACCGGCACTGGGCCAGGTGCTGGCCCAACCACCACTGGTGGCGCCACGAGTGTGGGCGATACGACTGGTGCTACCGGGGCGGGTGCTGGACCCACCGGCCGAATTGGTGCATGCTCACGCAACCAATCGAGCAAGTGGAGCAACAACCACCACAGAACCAAGCCGACCGCGATGAGGAGGGAAAGCCCGAGGAGGAACATGATGATGTCCCTCAACAGCCCACCGGGCGTCCACCAACCCATCCAGCCACCGTCCTCACCCGAGGCGGGAGGTGTTGCGTCCGCATCACCACCGCCCTTGGCAGGGGGCACTGGCGGAACGATCGTGGCCTGTGCCTTTGCGGGCACAACCACGAGACGGTTCCCGCAATCCTGCTTGTAGCGCAGGACCCCATCCTTGTCCACCAGAACCAAGGTCCCGGCGGGGAGGGTTTCCGCACTCCACGATCCACCAGCGCAACCAACGCGGTTGCGCTGGTGGTTGAGGACCTCCGTTGCCTCGGTGAGGCGAACGGGGTGGAGGCCGAGGTCGGCCGTTTGCGCGACCGAGAGCGGCCCCGACGACGTCGGGTACCTCTCGAGCATCGCACCCTCAGGCGCAACCACCGTGCAGAGCACAGAGTCCTTGGCCGATGCCAAGGAGGTGAGCGACAGAATGAACAGGACGGCGAACAGGGCCTTCTTCATGGTTTTTCTCCTCAAGATGTGATAGAACAAAGCGTCGAGTGACGCTCTACTTATTCCTAGTGTATTGTAGCATAGTCTTGATTTATTGTCAAGCCTATTTTATACTTTATTTTTTGCCAAAAATGCCTTGAGGGCGGAGGAGAAGGAAGAGGATTAGAACTGCAAATGAAATAGCATCTTTCCACTCACCGGAGATTTTCCAAATACCAAAGTTTTCAATAAAGCCGAGGAAGAAGGCCCCCAAAACACCACCGTAAATATTTCCAACACCACCAATGATAGAAGCTATGACTCCTTTGAGAAGTAGGGAAAAGCCCATTGTCGGCTCTATGCCCGTATCAAAACCAACCAATATCCCCGTTAGCCCAGCGATAGCAGAACCAATGAAAAATACTTTGCTTATTATTTTGTCTGTATCTATACCAACTATCTTTGAAACTTCCTCATCATCAGATACCGCCCTGATGGCTCTGCCAAATTTTGTAAATTTAAGAACTAAAACCAGTGCGATCATAATTACGATACCAGATATAAATATTATGGCCTGTACACCTGTGATAATCCCACCAAAAATATTGTAAGTTTCAGTGTTTATGCTTTTGGGAAAAACTTGAAACTGGCTTGAGAAAAGAATGGCGATGATTGCCTGGATTGCTGTCATGACACCCAGAGCCGCAACCATGAAAACCATGCTGGATGCCTTTTTTGCCCTCAATTTTTTATAAACCAGTTTCTCTACTATGAAACCGATGAGCCCCGCAATAAACACACCCAGTAGTATGCTGAGATAAATATCTAGTCCTAGTGTTTTTGAAAAATAAAAAACAGCATAACCACCAACAGCTGTTAAAACTCCGTATCCAAGATCAAAAAACTTTGCTGTGCCATAAATTAAATTAAACCCGAGTGCCACCATAGAATAAATGGCTCCGGCGATAATACTGTTGACGACAAGTTGGGGAATAATGTCCATTTGTCATAATACTAACAACATTCCATGTATTTCTCAACAAAAAACCACCCAGAAGGTGGTTTCTTGTTTAATTTCGACTACTTTTATTCTTTTTGAATTTAAAACAAATAAAGTCGGGGACATTCTGGCCCGGAAATTTGTTTTCTGTTTTTTTACCTTCTACCAAAAACTCCAGAGTAAAGTTGCTTAGCATAAAATCACTAAGATAGTCGGTCAGAGTGTGTGTTGGTTCTTTGGTAATTATCTGCCCATTAAAAAGCGGTATACTAACGACCTCTTGCTTGTTATAATTTTTCTCTTTTCTTGCAACATACCCAAGTAGTGGATGTGAAACCAGAAAAATAAAAACGCCACCAGGTTTCAATATTCTGTGTAATTCTGTAAAAGTGGACTTAAGATCTTTTTTATATTGAAGCGCATAACGACTTACGACAACATCAAAAAAGTCAGACTTAAAATTTGTTTTTGAGTAATCCTGCATGGACAGATTTTCCATCTTTGTGGCCTCTTTTGCAGATTGAATCATTTTTTTTGATATATCAATCCCAAAAACATCAGCTCCGTTTTCCTTGTAATACAGTAAATCCTTACCAAAACCACACCCAACATCCAAAAGCTTTTTACCTCTCAATGACAGACTCAGGAGAGAATATAAAACTTCTCTAGATTCATTCTTTTTAGAGTAAAACTTTTGTTGGGCAAGTTTAAATTCACCAGCAAAAGAATCGTATTGCTTCTCGTTATAAGGTATTTTCTTATTACTCATTATTTTAGATTCTGGAATTTACCATCCTTAACTGTTTTTAAAAGTATTTGTTGAAATGTAGCTACTCCCCGAGTATCTAGAGAAACCGTGCCATTAACACCATCGTAGTTTTTCGTATCTTTTATATTCTTCTGCACACACTTGTTATCATCATACCCACATTTGACTATAGCGTTGACTAACACATTAAAACTATCATATACGTTTGAGGAATATAGTTCGACTGGCTGTGCATATTTATTAAAATATTTTACAGCGTAATCTTCGATTTTCTTTGTTGAAACATTACTTGAAGGATAGGGGTAGATAACTCCCTCTGCTTCGTTTTTTGCACCATTTAGAACATCAACAGTCTGAAAACCGTGAATTGCAAACTTTGGCACATTACCCAAACCTTGTGTTTCTATTTCTTTAAGCGCAGCAACAATGGAACCGCCAGTTAAAGCAATAAATATTGAATCTGGATTTGCTGCTTTTACCTTCAAAATCTGAGTCCTAAGATCCATTGAACCTTTCTCAACCCCCTCTGCTGCTACTACCGTTCCACCATTACTCTCGAAATTGCCCTTAAACTTATTATAATTTTCCTCACCGAACGCATCCTTTACATAAATAATACCGATACGTGAAAAGTTGTTTTGCCTTACATATCCAGACAAGGCTTCCATCATGTATTTAATCTCTGGAGAAAAAGTGAAGTGGTTTTCACCCATGTTTGCGATCTGCTCTGATGGAACACCGGCAGTTAGTGTTATGACGCCGTTGTCTTCGTATAGTTTTTCTGTAGCAACTACCGCAGTCGTACACAAAGGACCGATCATATATTTTACTTTTTCTAACTGAATGAGTTTGTTCACTGCACTAATAGCGTCTGGTCCAGTACATTTATCATCTTCTTTGACAAGCACTATTCGATTTCTGATTTCAACAGGAAGATCGGCCATGGCCAATTCAATGCCTCTATTGATGAACTCCCCAAAAGCCGCTGATGGCCCGGCAAACGGACCCACCACTCCAATCCTAATTGGTTGTGTAGAGTCTGTGGAATCTTTTTTTAGTAATGCGTACCCTCCCCATAGAACCAAAACGACCACCACAACCCACATAATGACTTTTTTCATTTATTTAAATTAAGTTTAGTAATTATCTTAATTCTAGACTTTGGCCAAAAATAGTCAATGTAACAAAAAACCACCCGTTAGGTGGTTTTTGTTTGTTATTTGCTAACAATTATTTATTGACTATATTTTTCTGTTTTACCATCTTTAACCACAAACACATCATAGTCAGCTGATTTCAATTCTCGGTTTTGGTCAAACTCGGCGTTTAGGCTTGAAATTGACTCTGTGAATTTCATCTTTGCTAACTCATTTCTGATCTTTGCTCCATCTGTGCTGTCTGCATTTTTGATGGCTCGTGCGATCATTTTGACTTCATCATAACCAAATGAACTAAATTGATTTGGTGTTTTACCTATTACGGTTTTGACCTTGTTCTGGAAGTCATCAAGCGATGCAAGTTTTACTGTGACATAAAGTGCTCCATTAGACTCTTTTATTTTTGTGACCTCTGCACCACTAAATGAGTCACCACCCACAACTGGAATATTAATGCCTAGGTCAGAAATTTGTTTAAGTGCTGGACCTGCGTTTGTTGGATACACTGGCATATATATTGCTTCTGGACTGAAAGTTTTCATTTTCGTAAGTGTTGTTCTAAAGTCAGTTGCACTCTGACTAACGCCGTCTAGATAGACAATTTCACCACCCAACTCTTTGAATCTACTGACAAACACCTCTTGCGTTCCTTGACCCCAATCATTTTTAACATAGATAACCGCAACTTTTGTCTTTTTTAATGTGTTGAACATATATTCAGCCACAAACTTTCCCTGGAAGTTATCGGATGGATAGTTTCTGAATATGTAGTCTCCAGTTTGAGTTAGTTTTGGAGCAGACGCTATCATCACCACTGGAACACCAGCCTTTTGTGCGATAGACACACTTGAACCAGCTGAGGATGAACATAATAGACCGGCCACAGCGACAACTTTGTCTATTGCTACTAGTTTCTGCATTGCTGCAGCTCCGGTTGAATCACATTTGTCGTCCTCTGCAATAAGCTCTAGCATTCTACCGTCTATACCTCCCGCGTCATTGATTTCTTTTATTGCTAACTGTTCAGCTGCCAAAATACCCTCACCATAACTCGCGGCTTCACCTGTTAGGGGAAGGGATGTACCTATTTTTATTGTTGACGTATCTTTGTTGGCTTTATTGCCAATCTGGAAATACCCAACTGTGGCAATTATTATGATTGCTACCACCCACAACGAAATTTTTATTGTTCTATTCATATGTTTCATTAACTTATGATTAATAGAGATATTTTATAACAAAAATACGTTACTGTCAAAATATACAAATAACCTTATGTCAATAATATGTCGTAATAATGCAAAATACACCAATTAAAATAAGGTTATATTTGGCACTTGAAAATATAAACCATAAGTGATATACTACTGTCATTAATTATGACAACACAAAGCATGCTACCTAAACAGCAATTCTCTGAGTATTTAGTCAGGGTTTTGACTAATATTGGCCTATCTAGCAACCAAGCAATGGTTTATCTCGCGTGTTTAAAACTAGGCAGTGCCTCAATTTGGGATATCTCAGAGACTTCTGGTGTTAAAAGAACGACATGCTATGTGGTCATGGACGACCTAATATCAAAAGGTATGGCGAGTTTGAGTAGAGACAAAAAAAGAACAGTTTATGACGTAATTACTCCAAATGAATTGTTTTTTAATATAAAGAACAAACAAAACCAATTCGCTGAATCCATAAGTGAACTTAACGCACTTTCAAGCCAAATTCGCTCCAAACCAAACATTAGAATGTTTGAGGGAATAGAGGGAGTAAAACAAGCTTATGATATAACTCTAAGCCTTACCGAGGGTAGTGAATTTATTGTCTACGGAACCCCTGATGTTTTCTATAATTACACCGATATGATGCAAAAATATCTTAAAAATAGGCTGGATAGAAAAATAAGAGTGAGAGCAATAAGTCCTGACAAAGAGAACCTCGGGGAAATAACAAAAAACAATGAGAAGGAGTTAAGACAGACCAGAGTTTTACCACAAAATATTTTTGATCAACGTACTGAGGTGTGTATTCTTCCGGACAAAATAATTTATATCGCCCATTCAGAAGAAAAACCATTTGCTACAGTTATTGAAAACCTAACCCTCGCTACGGAAGAAAAAAATCGCTTCGAAATTCTGTGGAGTATAGCTAAATAATATTTTATTTTAAATCAATTTCTACTTCAATAGGGCAGTGGTCGGAACCAAAAATATCGCTGTGAATAATGCTGTTTTTTACTTTTGGTAAAAGTTTTTTACTTACAAAAAAATAATCTATCCTCCAACCAACATTTCTGGAACGTGCGTTTGCCCAGTGAGTCCACCATGTATAGTGACCATTTCCTTTCGTAAAATTTCGAAATGTATCTACAAATCCACTAGAGATTATTTTGTCTATACCCTCCCTTTCTTCGTTTGTAAAACCGTGTTTGCCGACATTTTGTTTTGGGTTGGCTAGATCGTCTTCTGTATGCGACACGTTTAAATCTCCACAGAAAACAACTGGTTTGGTCTTTTGCAGAGCATCCACATGCTCAAGAAAGGCAGGGTCCCAATGTTTATGACGAAGCTTAAGCCGACTTAAGTCTTCTTTGGAATTTGGGGTATAAACATTTACCAAGAAAAAATCCTTGAATTCTGCTGTCAAAACGCGACCTTCTTTATTTGGATCCCCATAATCATCGTCTGAAAGTTTGTATTTCTTGCATAACTCTTCTGACAAACCAAATATAACCTGAATGGGTTTTTCTTTACTAAATATAGATGTTCCACTGTAACCAGGTTTTTCAGCCGAGTTCCAGTATTCCTCGAACTGACTCAAATCCACCTCATTTTGATGTTGCATGGATTTTGTCTCCTGCAAACACACTATATCTGGATTGAGTTTTTCTATAAAAGGCACAAAAAGACCTTTCTTGTGCACCGCCCGTAAGCCATTTACATTCCATGAAACAATTTTCATAAGTAGAACTTCCATATATGGCGCATTTCTTTGTTGGAACGTCCAAAATTCTCGTCAATGTACGACGTGTACATCTCCTCGTCTTTTGAACATTCCGTCTCGAACTGCATCCATCTATGTAAGTTCTAACAATCATAACATGTTTGTTTTTATAAAAGAAAAGCGCCGGGATATTCTCCGGCGCCGCTCAGGTCATCAGCACTTTGTCCTACACAACGGACAGGAGGCTTAGCTCCCTTGGCGAGTGCCCATTGCCGCTACCGGCGAACCTTCCTGGTTGAAGATGAACTCGAGGCTTAAGTACGCGTCTTTGGCACCAACCCGATAGGCTTTCAGTTCGAGGGTCAGAGCCTTATACCATCGGAGTGTGAGGCAAACCTCGACCCGATGAGCCTCGTTGAACATCTCTCGAACAGACTGACTTTCGTGATGACAACCGCAGACGAACTTGTTGAAACCAACCTTGCAGTCTTGCTGGGGGTGTCCCAAGCTCAACATGTACGTACCTTGCGGATCAGTACCGTAAGCGGTGATTACCGCCAAGAAATTGAGGGCTGCATGGTACGCGATTGACCACTCTGAATTCATCTTGAGGGCTTCCCGCAGGGTCCTATCAAAGAACACTGAAATCTTCTTCATCGCGATTCTCCTTTTGGAAATGGCTCGCTATGGCCAGCAAGGTCGTCATGACATTACATATATATTATACAGTTAAATACTTTGCTCGTCAACCAGAGTTGAACAAGCCTTAAATTTGGATGAGATTCGAGGTGAACGAGAAGTTCGCCAAATTTAAGACTTACATGTTAACAAGAGTTGAAAATGCCTTAGATGCTAGGCGCAGGAGATTTTGTGAGTGAGCCGTACTTGTCGTACGGTGAGTGAACAAAATTGAACTGCAACAACGCAGATGAGGTATTTTCAGCTCTTGTTATGGAATTTTTTGTGGATATCGCGTAAGTGCTTGTCTGTCACATGCGTATATATCTGAGTAGTTATTATACTTGAATGCCCAAGTAAAGCCTGAACAGAACGCAAGTCTGCGCCGTTTGAAAGCAGATCTGTAGCAAATAGGTGACGCATTGTATGCGGTGTGACTTTTTTTGAAATTCCTGCCTTTGTAGCGTGTTGTTTTACGATTCTTTCTATTGACCTTTTATCCAAAAAACCAAAATTTCTTGTGCTGTTTTTATTAAAATTTTTAGCATCAATAGGAACAAAAAGTGCATCACTTATATCTTTACGAGCCTTCAAATAATCTCCAACGCACTTTTCGGCCTTATCGGAAAGGAAAACAACCCTGACTTTTCCACCTTTACCACGAATGGACAGTTCATCAGACTTAAGGTTTATATCGGAAGTCAGGGAACATAGCTCGGAAACACGAAGGCCAGTAGAAAATAGTAGTTCTAGAATGGCTTTGTCACGTAAATCTTTTAAGCTAGTGCCATTTGGAGAATCGAGTAGTCTCTGTAGCTCCTCCTGGGTAATAAGGTCAAGCGAGCGTTCAGATGTTTTGGCCAATTCTATGCGCTCTGCAGGAAGAGTTTTGATTTCTTGTCGAGCTAGATATTTTAGAAAAGCCCGAAGAGCGATGAGATAATAGTTTTGTGTTTTTTTGGACAAGGTTTCTGATTCAGCCTTTTTGTGCCCCGTCAGTTGACGATTAAGCCATAGGCGGAACTCGCGAACAGAAGTGTCGGTAATGAGGGAGGGGTTGTCGTTTTTAGTAAAATCGAGAAAACGAGAGAGGTAATGGTCGTAATTCTCCACGGTTTTCATAGAACGGCCTTTTTCTATCTCTATATATTCCAAAAATTGTTGTTTGAGTTGTTTAAGACCTCGAGCCATGGGTGAATTATATCACAAACCGTGTCGCAAAATAATTGAGGCCCATTAAAACAGCCAGGGATTAGCAGTATAAAAGGCTCTTGCAAAGGCCTATCTTTTGTGATATCCTATAGGAACAATGCTTACAAAGACAAAAAAATCAAAAATCGTTAAAGATGTTCAGGTGCACGCTACAGACACTGGTTCTCCAGAGGTACAGATTGCTATTCTAACTAAAAGAATAGATGATTTGGCTTCTCACCTAAAGAAAAACACTAAAGATAACCATTCACGACGTGGATTACTACAGATGGTTGCTGACAGAAAATCTCAAATGAAATATCTCGAGAAAAAATCTCCAAAAAGATATAGCGCCCTTGTTAAGAAAGTTGGTCTAAAGAAATAGAATCAGCAAAAATACTCCATCTGCGTTGTTGCAGTTCGATTTTGCTTATTCATCGTACGACAGTACGACTCACTCACAAAATCTCCTGCGTCTAGCATCTAGAGCATTTTTGCTAATTCTTAACTAATTGAAGCGATTATTTTTCTATTTTTTGATACAATTGCTTTATAGCAATAACTTTTTATTATTAATTTTAAAACTATTTTATGAGTGTAATTAAACACAAAAATCAGCGAGTTGGTATTTTTATAGATACACAAAACTTATACCACTGCGCAAAGAATATATATGGAGCAAAGGTAAATTTTGACCAGGTGGTCAAAGATGGCCTTTCTGGAAGACAACTTATACGTGCCGTGGCATATGTTATAACAACAGAAGCAGGAGACGAAAAAAACTTTTT
>JAUPVY010000057.1 GCA_030916785.1 Patescibacteria group bacterium | reverse complement strand
TGTTAAACCTGCTTTATTTCAACAAGAACAAGCCTTCAAAACAACCATTCCTTTGGGCACAGACAGTCTTCAGGTGTATAGCAAACTGAACTCTTCACCTCTTTCTTCTCTTTTTCCTTTTGTTTCGTTTGACCTAACTTCTGACAAGGGAATTCTTTATGGAATAAACCGACACAACTCTTCTTTGATACTTTTTGATAGATTTTCTTTGGAAAACTATAACTCCATAACATTTGCCAAATCTGGTTCTGGAAAGTCTTTTATGACCAAGCTTGAGATACTTCGTACTCTAATGTTTGATGCTGATGTTATTGTTATTGACCCAGAAAAAGAATACGAGTATCTGGCTGAGGCAGCGGGAGGTAGATTCTTCAATATATCCCTAAACTCTGAGCACCACATAAACCCATTTGAACTACCCGCTCCTGGCGAAGGTGAGTCATTTGCAAGTGTTCTACGGTCAAACATTATTAATCTTGTGGGACTTTTCCGAATAATGATGGGAGGGCTATCACCAGAAGAAGATGCGATTATAGATCGTGCTATTACAGAAACATATGCCTTGAAAGATATAACGGCTGATTCAAACTTTGAGAATGTTGAACCGCCCCTGATGTCTGATTTTGAACTTGTGCTATCTGGTATGGAAGGAGGGGACTCTCTAGCCCAAAGACTCACAAAATACACCAGAGGAACTTGGGCGGGGTTCATAAACAGACCAAGTAACGTGGATATAAATCAAAGATTTATAGTGTTTTCTCTCAGGGATATGGAGGACGAACTCAAACCAATCGCCATGTATATTATCATGCACTACATATGGAACATGATAAGAAAGAAGCTCAAAAAACGTCTTTTGGTTATTGATGAAGCGTGGTGGATGATGAAATCACCAGATACCGCATCATTCTTGTTATCTTTGGCTAAAAGAGGGAGGAAGTACTTCCTTGGACTATCAACCATCACACAAGATGTGGATGACTTCATGAAATCAGAGTATGGGATGCCCATTGTTACAAACTCTTCAATACAAATACTTTTGAAACAGTCTGCAACTTCCGTAGATAAACTTCAGGAAGTTTTCAAACTTACAGATGAGGAAAAATATCTATTACTAGAGTCAGACGTGGGGGAGGGAATATTCTTTGCAGGACTGAAACATGTGGCTATAAAAGTTATTGCGTCGTACACGGAGGAACAAATAATAACCTCGGACCCATCCCAGGTTCTCGCCATTAAGGCCGCCAAGAGAGAGCTCGAAAACACTGGAAAATAGACATAAAAATGGAAAAAGAAGAGCAAGAAATCAAAAAAGTCACTGGGGCCTTTATGATGATAGTGGCCATTATTTTTGATGCGGTTCAGGCCCTGGTTAACCTTATCCCAATTGTTGGGCAAGTCTTAAGTTTTTTTATAAGTATTTTTTCTTTTTTAACTTTTTATGTTTGGTTCAAAATGAATGGGATTTCTTTTACAAAACCAAAAAGGGCTCTAAAATTTGGTGGGGGTATTCTGTTTGAAGCAATACCAATATTAAACATACTGCCGGCACTAACGCTGTCTGTTTTTATGATGATAAGCGAAACTAGAATGAAAAAGGTTTTGTCACAGGTTCCTGGTGGAGACAAAGTTGCTAAAGCCATACAACCCAAATAAAACAAAAAGTTTTTGTGGTGGGTTTGTGTGTATAAATGTGTAGTTAAAGGGTTTTTGTATGGTACAATTATTTTAATGAAACAACTTGTTTTTATATTGCTATTTGTGTCTATTTTTGGATTTTTTGGAGTTGCAAATGCACAGTTTGGAACACTACCCGAAACAGAAGTGGGGATTGATATGGTTCCACAAAATCCCGGACCAGGAGAAGTTGTGTATGTTTCTGCTACTAGTTACGGAACAGACTTAAATTCCGCTAATTTTACTTGGAAAACAAACAACAAGACACAAAAATTTGGTGTAGGAGAAAAATCTTTTAGTTTTACCGCGGGAGACATAACCACAACCACTATTCTAGATATTATAATAGAAACTCGAGACGGAGAAACGATTAAAAAAACTTTTAGAATACGCCCAGTAAGTATAGATTTGATTTGGGAAAGTGATGGTTTTGTTCCTCCTTTCTACAAAGGAAAAACTCTGTTCAGTCATCAAAACAAGATTACGGTGATTGCCCAACCTCACATGGTCTCCTCTGGGGGAATAGAGATTGGGGCTAAAAACTTAATATATACCTGGAAAAAAAATGGTAGTGTGCTAGAAGATGTTTCAGGGTTCGGTAAAAACACATACTCTTTCGTTTCACCTTTAATATCTAGACCGTCCAAAATAGAGGTAGAGGTTTCGACCGTAGACAATACCAGAAAAGGCTACTCCTATATAATCCTCAACCCCACAGAACCATCCATTTTGTTTTATAAAAAAGACCCAGTAAATGGCGTAGAATTCCAAAAATCTCTACAAAACACAGCGAACATATTAGAAACCAAAGAAGTGACGATTATTAGCGTTCCTTTGTTTTTTGGAACAGAAAACCCCGATAATGGAGATCTCGCTTTTAGATGGTTTATAAATGGATCTTTAATAAAAGACACACTAAACCAATCCGTTCAAGTTTTCAGACCTATCGAGGGAACATCTGGCACGGCCCGAATAAGTTTATCTATTGATAACAATAGAAAAATTCTTCAATCCGCATCAAATAATTTTAATTTAAACTTTGGAAACAGTAATAACCAATAATATGAAGAAAATACCTTTTTACCTTTTGATACTGATTATAATACTTGGCCTTGTAACACCTCTTGTCCCAACGACCGCACAAGAAGTAACGACACCTGGACCAACAGGAGGCCCTGCTGTTGTACCTGTTGGCACTACGGGATCATCAGGATCAACGGGAGGTGCATCCGGAACCTGGACCACTTCTGGAAATAAAGACTATGTAGTTCTTGCTCCACTCCCAGGAATTGGAGACGCCGCTAGTGGAGGAAAAACCACATTGGAAACATACCTACCAAATGCATTTAATTTGATGGTTGGTATCGCCGCAGCACTGGCTTTTATTATGATCACTTGGGGAGGTGTTATGTATGCCACATCAGATGCTATATCATCCAAATCCGAGGGTAAGGGATATATTGAAAACGCGGTATGGGGGCTTCTTCTAGTTATTGGCGCTTGGGTAATACTCAATACAATAAACCCACAAATCCTTAATTTCAGCATAATTCTTCCAAAATCAAATATTCAAACAACCCCCGGTGTTACTGTTGAAGGTGGTGGTGTCGGTACCTCTGGTCTACTCGCCACAACCGAAGCAGCCCTAAACGACCTTAAATCTCAGTGCGCAGGGTGCACAGTGAGAGTAACCAGTACTACAGGGGACTCACACACCACAAACTCTCTACATTACCAAGGAAGAGCTTTTGATGTTGCTCCTGATACCAAACTTGATACTTTTGTAAGTGGTAAACCTTCAAGCCAACTCGCCAGCTGTTCTACGTTCACAAAAACTTTTGGCGGAAAACAAACTACTTTTCTTTGGGAAAAAAAGGGGGCTAAATGTGGGGGAACCGTAGCATCGAGTGGTGACCACTGGCACGTATCTGTAGCAAAATAAAATTATGTCAAAAAAATTTTTTATTATAACAATATCCACAGTACTCTTTCTCCTTCTAGTCAGTTTGGTTGGTTATTACTTTATTATCCAGAACAACGGCGGCACGTCGGGTGGGGTAGTAAGCACATTTAAAGGATTCTTTCCTTTTGGTGGAGCTGAAAACGCGTCAACAACCCCTCAAACAGATAACCCCGTGGTGAATCCGCCAGTAGTGGAACCGGCAAACTACACACAAAAACTTCGCAAAATATCAGCAGAGCAGGTGGCTGGTGCCGGAGCATTAGACGTTAAGGCTGGATCTGTTGTTAGACACATAGAAAAGGCCACTGGACACATCTATGAAACAGAGCTCTTTTCACCCAACCAAAACCGAATATCAAACACAACAATACCAACAGCATATGACGCTATTTGGGGAAATAAAAATAACTCTCTAATAGTAAGATATTTGAAAGACAACAATCAAACCGTGGATACGTACGGACTCCTAATAAAAGAGGTTTCTACTTCCACAGAAAACAGTGTGTCCGCAGTAAAGTTTCCAGAAGGGATAAATGACGTATCTTCTTTTGGAAGTACTGTGTTTACATTAGAAACAAATAATTCATCGTCTATTGGTTATATATCAAATTTTGATGGAAGCAAAAAAATACAAATATGGAATTCTCCAATAAAAGGGGTTGTTTCTCAGTACGTTAATGCAAAAACAGTTGCTTTGACAACCAAACCACACCAAGACTTTGAGGGTTTCTTGTTTTTTGTAGATACTGGAAACGGCCAAATCAAAA
>JAUPVY010000056.1 GCA_030916785.1 Patescibacteria group bacterium | reverse complement strand
TCAAAAATAAACTTATAATTTGTGTTATATTTACGTGATTGGAGAGGTGTCAGAGTGGTTGAATGTACCGCTTTCGAAAAGCGGCAGGCCCAAAAGGCCTCGGGAGTTCGAATCTCCCCCTCTCCGCAGTTTGAACGCAGTGAAAATCTGCGTAGAGAGCAATGCGTAGCATTGTGTGTGAGATTCGAACAGATTGGCGGTTTTACGAACCCAGCAGGGTTTGTCGCCATTCTGGCGCCTAGAATTTTTTCAAGTGACGACGAGAAAAAATTGTAGGAGAAATTCTCCCCCTCTCCGCAGAAATAAAAACCTAATACAACCAATCCAAGGGTTACCCTTGGATATAGTGGTTTTGATTCCCTATTTCCTCAAAACAACCATTTCTTTCCCATCAATCTTAATCAAAGTGGATGGTTTTGTGTTTGGTACACCTTTACCAAAATAAAAATCAACATTATTGCCAAAATATTTTTTTGCTTCTGTTATATTTTTGGCAGGAGGAAATCCTTCTGGGTTGGCTGATGGCGCTACCAAAGGACCTGTTTTCTTTAATATACTAATCAGACTTTTCTTGTTTGGAAATCTAAAAGCGATAGCACCAGAACCACGACTGATGTTTACAAATTTCTTATTTTTACATGGCAAAATTATACTAACCTTACCAGGCCAGAGCGTTTTCAATATTTTTTCTGTTTCACTTTCTATTTTTACACCAAACAAATCTAAATCTTTGATGGATGATATAAGTACGATCAAGGGTTTGTGGTCACTCCTGTTTTTTATTTTTTGAACTCTGCCAACTGCCTCTTTATCAAGTGCGCTTCCAACCAACCCATACAATGTATCAGTCAACAAAACCCCAACACCTCCATTTGATAAAATCTCAATTACTTTATTCATTTTTTTATTATTATAATTTTCGACTGTCGTAGGCCCAGTGCAATATTGCCTGTCTTTGTTTTGGCCTACAAGTGAGATCCCCCGCTCTGCAGTTTTTTGTGACCTGTGTTATGTGTCTTTTTATGGCTCTCCATCTTTTTATTTGTTTTGCATCCTCATCTTTAATCCTGCGACCCATGTAATATCTAGAGTACCACTGAAACCAACCTCTTGGGTCGTCTTTATATATCCAACCTTTCTTTTTCCATACAGATAGTGGCTGACTAGCATTAACTTTAAACAAATTTATATCGGCTAGGTGTTTTTTTGTAGTGTCTGGTGCAAATTTGGCTTTGGTAAACCAGTCTTCTGGAAACTCTTTGCGACAATCCCGCATATACACACCACCAAAGACCCCCAAGGCCAGCATCTGTTTTGGAGTTAACTCTGGTTTGAAACTAGGATCAAAATTCTTGCCCATTTCTTCTACAAGAGTGTAGCTATACTCGCTCTGCATCTTATCTTTAACTTTTACTTTCTTCATTTTCATAACGTTTTGGAGGTAATGGGAAAAACATACTAACTCTACGTTTGTATTCTGCAAACTCAGGATTCTCGGCCATCTTTTTCTCAAGCATTGGAACACCAGAAACTTTTAATATCAAAAAGCTAATTGTTAGTGGACCAACAATTACAAACAGGCCCGAAGGAACAGAAAGTGCAACTAGCCAAATACCCCACCAAAGAGCAACCTCACCGAAATAATTTGGATGACGAGTATATGACCACAAACCACTTTGCAATAGCCGGCCTTTGTTTTCTGGATTTCTAATAAAATGCGCCAGTTGCGCATCACCGACCACCTCAAAATAAAAACCAAAGAGCCAAACTGCTATACCGACGAGATCAAGCACGCCTAGAGACGGTCCTAAATTTTTGTTTATTAATAAAACCGGCAAAATAATAAGAAAAAGTAACGCTCCCTGTAAAAGATAAACTTGAAGATAGGATCGTATATAAAACCATTTACCCCACTCTTTGCGCCACGCCAAATACCGATAGTCCTCTGTCTTACCGATGTTTCGAGAATAAATATGAAAAGCCAAACGTAAACCCCATATACTAACTAATATATTCACAAACAATCCTCTGACACCAAAGTTTCCAAAAAGGAAAAATGAAGTCCATGCCAAAAGCACAAACCCCAGTCCCCAAGCTATATCCGCCACATCGTTTCTTTTTTTGATCAAAGAAACCGCATACCAGAAAGTCATATATAAAAACAACACTAGAACAAGAATCAAATATTCATTCATAAGCCTATTTTACTAGCGATGAAATAAGTCACAACCGAGACCGAGGATGCAAGTACCGCGCCCCACGCCAAGTCAACAATAGTTACTAATAAAGGCCAATCTTTAGCTACTGCTAAGTTTGTTAGATCATAAGTGGCATAACAAACAAGTCCGAACAGTGCACCAAAAAGTACTGCGTGTATCCACGAACCTTTTTCTACGGCTGGAGAGATGACAAATACAACAAGACCCACAATAAAAATAAGATAAAAAATAATAGCTGCAGCCCAGTTTACATCTGGCTTCATTAAATTACCGATCTGATCACGATAAAAATTCTTGGCAACGAGCCCAAGCCAAACCATATCTATGGCGAGGAAAACTGGAAATGCTATTGCATAAAGTTTTATAAACATAGTTATTTATTTAAATATGTGATTGTTAATTGTAAAACTGTTGCAAACGAAACCCATATTAGATAAGGAACTTGAATATAGGTTATCCATTTTATATGTGGATAAATAACGACCATAGCCCAAACAAGTGTTGTAAGGACAAGCAAAATATCAATAGCTGCAAATAAGTTATTTTTAAGACCAAACTGTAGAGGCGTAAAAGCAAAATTAAATAAAAGATTTAGAATAAACGGCAAAACAACTAACCAAGGTAACTTTCCCGTAAAGGCTTTATAGAAAACCGTTCCAAAAGAGAAGGCTATTAATAAATATAATACAGACCACACTGGACCAAATAGCCATGATGGAGGAGACCACGTTGGCCTTATAAGTGTTGAATACCAATTGTATGCATTGTTCATGTTACATATTATAGCACTTTATACCAAAACTCCCTCTGCTTTTAGAATTTTCTTTTTGTTTACAGCCCCTCTATTATATCCACCAATTTTTCCATCCGAGCGTATAACTCTGTGACAAGGAATATTTGGGTCAAAATTTTTATTCAAAATATTTCCAACAGCTCGTACTGCTTTTATATTACCGGCACGCCTGGCCACCTCTTTGTATGTTAAAACCCTACCTTTTGGAATTTTTCTGACCACCACATACACCTTTTCCGTAAAAGTTTTCATTTTGGCGGAGAGTAAGGGATTTGAACCCTTGAAGGGGTTTCCCCCTTACCCGCTTTCCAAGCGAGCGCACTAGACCGCTATGCGAACTCTCCAATTTTACAATACTAACCCTAAATTTCTGAAAAGACCACAACCTTATTTCTTCCTGTTTCTTTTGCTTTATATAGTGCCTGATCTGCACTTTTTATTAGATCATCAATGGATAAACCTTTTTGGTATTCAGCCACACCAATACTCACAGTGACTTTCAAACCAGATACATCTTTAAACACTACTGACTCCACATCTTTTCTGATACTATCCGCCTTTTCCTTAGCATCTTCTTCGTTTGCACCCAAGAGAAGCACAAGAATCTCTTCTCCTCCCCAACGAGCTACAGTATCCCCACCACGAACATCTTTTGAAATAGTTTCTGCCACAGTTTTCAATACGACGTCTCCCATATCATGCCCGTATTCATCGTTAATTTTTTTAAAGTAATCGATATCAATAAAAAGCAAACTGAAATTTTTAAAACCAAACCAATCTCGTCTTTTACCTTCGCCCACTTTTTCAATGTTAGATAAATATATTTTGGCCCTATCTTCAAAAAACTTCCGAGTCTTAAGACTAGTCAGAGAATCGTGAATAAGATCTTTTTTGAGATTTTGTATTTCTGCCTTTAAATCGGCAATATAATCTTTTAGTTTTTGAATTTCGTCCATAATTTTAAATCACCAACTACCACTTGAACCTCCTCCGCCTGATGATCCGCCACCAAAACCGCCGAATCCACCACCGGATGACCCACCCCCACCAAAACCGCCGCCTCCAAAGAACCAGGGAAGGTTTTTACTATCTTTTTTGGCACCCGCATAAGCTTTTGCATAAGCTTTTGAAGCTATGTAATCAAATAGTAAACCGAGAGGAGTTAATACTATTATGGCAATAATTCCTATAACTACCGTAAACACAAACATAAAAACAACACCAATAATAACTCCTACCAATCCTCCTCCCCACCAAGACTTTGAACTTGCCAATAATGAACCCAAGAATTGCACCAAAAATAAACCTATAAAAAATACCAACTCCCAGTTAATATTAAATTTTGGCGTTTCAGAATAATTTTCCGGAACTATGTTGTTTCCACCCAAAGCTTCAATCATTTTGTCCACCGCACCGTTTATTCCGCCGTAG
>JAUPVY010000055.1 GCA_030916785.1 Patescibacteria group bacterium | reverse complement strand
TCATACAAAATTACTTGAGTAATACTCTGAGCTCAGAATCTGCCCTATCAATTGCGTCACTCACTCTCGACCTACCACTAGTTATAGAATCAATCATATCACGAAAGACTTTATTACTTCCAACGAAATCTGGGTCTATCCAAGAGCTTGAGATAAGAGCCGAATTATAAAACACCAACCTAAAGGCATCTGTCGGTTTATTTCCTACTAAACTTCTCCTTACTGGTGGCAGATTAGTAATTGATTCCAGTGATTTTATTGCTGAGGTTTCGGTCAAAGCTGATGCTAGAGTAAATGCTCCTGCTAATTGGTTTGATTGCTTCACAAGAGCCACGGCATGCATCCTACCAAAAACTGTTTTTTTATTAGCTTCACGTATTTGTGGCACATAAGTCACGTCAAAATTAAGATTTGAATTCTTTTGTTGAATGGAAAATATTTCACTGGCAAAACCAATGTAAGTAGCAAGTTTTCCAGATAAAAACATGTTGAGAGACGTGGGCAAAGACCTGTTCCAAGTGTAGTTTTGGGAAGTTGGATTAGAAAATTGTGTGTAAAAATTTATTGCACTTTCTGCTGGAATAATTGTGTAATTTAACTTTGAGTTTAGAACTGAAGATGCCCCCGTTTCAGTACGACTAGTTATTGGTGTCCCAGCCTGAAGCATTAACATAGATATTATTTCTTTGGCATTTGTTATATTGCTCCATTCACCCATTGCCACTGTACTCTGGAGTACATTAGCATTTGAATCTCTTTTGGTTGTTTTTTCTATCAAACCATAAAAATCCTCCCAATATTTTGGCACTTCAGCTATGAGACTATTTGAAAACAAATCCCTGTTCCAATACATAACCATAGGATCTATCGTAAAAGGCAAGGCAACTACCCCCTCAGGACTCAAAAACACCTCACCAGCCTCAATAAAACTATCCTTGAAAGAACGCTCTGTATAGTTTGTATACGGTATAACCAATAACCTGTTTCGATTTTTATAAACATAATCATCACGTATTATTACAACATCTGGCCCAACACCATCTGCCAAAGCCTCAATAAATTCTGTATCAAATGTAGAAGCATTTTTTTCTATGTACGATATTTTTATTAGTTTACTATCTTTTAGAGATGAATTCTCTAAGGCCTGATTAAACACACCACTTGAAACTGTTCCCCAAACAACAAGATTGGCTGTTTGTTTTGAAGATGTGCCTTTGGAAACAGCAAAAAGACCTACTCCCACAACAAATGATACAGCAAAGATAGCCGTAACTACGATTTTAAAAGTACTCATAATTTTTTGTAAATAAGACCATAATGATGCACTCCTGCTAATATTTCCCTATCCAGATGAAAACCGTTCTTCTCAAACATCTCGCCCGCTTTTTCCTTTCTAAAAACCATCTCGGGTTTTGGACCAAGGCCTCCAAAAGAATCCGTCCAGTCAATAACTAGCACGCGACCACCCGGCCGAAGCACTCTTTTAGCCTCCCTAACCACACCCTCCTTATCATCAACCTGGAATAGGATGTTGGAAAGCAAGACTAAATCAATACTGTTATCTTTCAGTTTAGTTCCATTTAGTTTCTCTATATCACCCCAGATAACCTCTATATTATAGACCCCCTCACGGGAAGCTGTGTTTTTGAGTTTAGTTAAAAGTTCTTGTTGAATATCAATAGCATAAACACGTCCAGTAGATATGAGAGCTCTGCCCGCCTCCAGACTATAATGTCCCGAGCCACTTCCAAAATCAGCTATTTCCATTCCCGCCTGAATCCCGCACTGCTCTATATTTTTTTTAGGATCAGAAAACATATACACATATTATAGTACGAAAAAATATTTTCTGTAAGTAGGTTGTTAACAAAATCTCTTACTCACCAAAACCTTTTATAAACAGAAAAGCTCCGTGCGAGAGAATAAATCCTCCCGCACGGAGCAATGGCCCGAAGTCCACGTCACTTCTTGTAGTTGGCCGAATACTTCACGGCCTCCTCGGTACGCCGACGCCGGCGCGCCTCTTCAATGCTCGACCAGATATAAATCGGTATTGCAATTGCTCCAACAACCAGAGCCATCCCAAAAAACAACTGCCCAACCATGAAGAACGCGTCCATAATGGACGGTCCAACGAACCCGACTTCTGTTGGCATACTACACCTCCTCTCTCTATTATATCACTATTTAAACTTAATGTCAATTAAAGACAAATAAGGGAGGCAATAGCGTCCCCTTCGCGTAGTTTCATAACTCGAACACCTTGAGTTTGTCGTCCCAAAACACTTATTTCTTTTGCATCAACTCTTATAACTTGAGATTTCTTTGAGATTGCCACAACTTCTGCCTCATCTGAAGCAAAAACCTTGGCTGAAATTAGTTTACCTGTTTTTGGAGTAACTTTTGCTGTTTTTATACCAGAACCGCCTCTGTTTTGAACTTTGTACTCATCTATATCCGTTCTCTTGCCATAACCGTGTTCAGAAATAACCATAAGTGTTGCATTATCTAGTTCGTGAGAAATAGTTTCGGCAGATATAACCTCATCACCCTTGGCAAGTTTCATTCCTCGAACCCCCATAGCTGTTCTACCCATCTCGCGAATGTCTGACTCTTTAAAGTGAATTGACTGACCTTTTGCAGAAACCACCATAACTGTATCCTTTTTATGAACAAAAGATGCAGATACTAAAGCATCTTTATCATCTAATTTTATAGCTATGATTCCTGAAATACGCACGTCATGGAAACTGGCTGTAGCCACCTTTTTAGCTATACCATTTTTTGTGACCATCATAAGCGAACTTTCTGACTTCTTGACCTCCTTTGGCATTGGCAAAATGGATGTTATCTTCTCACCCTCTGACAGAGGCAAGAAATTCATAACTGATTTACCACGAGTGGCTCTCCTACCCTCTGGAATATCATACATTTTAGTTTGATAAGCCTTACCTTTATCTGTAAAGAATAGTAGGTCGCTGTGCGTCGAAGCTATCAAGAGATTTGTAACAAAATCCTCCTCTTTAGTGTCCATATCAACAACACCAACTCCTCCGCGTTTTTGTTTTCGAAATTCATCTGGATTTGTGCGCTTTATATATCCACCAGCAGTTAGAACAAGTGCATTTTCTTCGTCCGGAATCAAATCTTCAACAGACAAAACCTGAACACCGCCCTTTATTATTTTAGTCCTTCGATCATCTCCGTATTTTTCTTTTATTTCCTTGCACTCATCCTTTATTATTCCAAGAATTTTCTTTGGACTAGCAAGAATAGCTTTCATTTGTTCGATAAACTCCTGAACAGCCTTGAGTTCATCTTCTATTTTCTTTCTTTCAAGACCGGCAAGGCGACTTAGTTTCATTTCCAAAATAGCAGTTGCTTGTATTGCCGAAAACTTGAACTCTGACATCAGTTTCTTGTGTGCATCTCCTGTATCTTTTGAACTCTTTATGAGTTTGATTATTTTGTCTATATGATCCAGTGCTTTCTTTAAACCAAGCAAAATATGCTCTCTCTCTAGAGCTTTTTTCAAATCATATTCAGTTCTACGTCTAACAACTGTTACTCTATGAGAAACAAACTCTTCCAAAATACCCTTCAAAGACAAGGTTTTTGGCACACCATCTACCAAGGCCACCATATTGTAATGAAAAGCTTCTTCTAGTTGGGTATGTTTGTATATGTAGTTCAGTACTGTTTGTGGGTGTGATGTTCCCTTCAAATCAATGGCAATGCGAATATCTTTTGCTGATTCATCTCGCATAGCCTTTACCCCATCTAGTTTTTTGTCACGAACTAGCTCTGCGATTTTTGTAATTAGGTTTGCTTTGTTTACTCTGAATGGAATAGAGGTGATTATGATCTGGAATTGTCCGGCTTTGTTTTCTACTATTTCTGCTTCACCACGAGTGACAACACCGCCCTTACCGTTGGCGTATGCATGAGCTATGTCTTTCTGATTAAAAGCGATACCTCCAATTGGAAAATCTGGACCTTTAACAAACTGCAATAGATCTTCCGTTGTAGCGTCCTTGTTATCTACCAAATAAGAAACAGCATCCATGACCTCTCTTAGATTGTGTGGAGGAATGTTTGTAGCCATACCCACCGCAATACCCAAAGTACCATTCAAAAGAAGAGCTGGCACGGTGGTAGGCAAAACTTTTGGTTCTTTTTTGGTTCCATCGTAGTTTGGTATAAAATCAACCGTCTCTTTTTCTATGTCGCGCAAAAGCTCACTTGAAAGCTTCGTCATCTTTGCCTCGGTATATCTCATGGCCGCAGGAGAATCGCCGTCTATAGAACCAAAGTTTCCTTGACCCAATACAAGAGGATAACGCATTGTAAAGTCCTGAGCCATCTTAACCATTGAGTCGTACACAGCAACATCACCGTGTGGGTGATAATTTCCAAGCACCTCTCCAACAACGGCAGCTGATTTTCTAGTCT
>JAUPVY010000054.1 GCA_030916785.1 Patescibacteria group bacterium | reverse complement strand
GTTCTTGTAAAAAAGGGTGTTTCTGTAAAAGACATCCTTTCTGCCAAGGGTGAGTTTTTTGACATTCCTGTAAAAAGTTTGGAGGAGCATGACGTTTCTCAAGATACACTTAGCTATATTCCAGAAGACTCAGCCAATCACTATAGAATTATACCTATTAGAGTCAGGGATGGGGTTTTGGAAATAGGCATGGTTAACCCAGATGATATCGAGGCTAGAGATGCACTAAATTTTATATCTTCCAAAATAGGCATACCGTTTAAGATCTATTTGATTACTGAGGCAGATTTTTCCAAAGCTTTTGCTTTGTACAAAGGTTTTTCCAACGAGGTTTCAAAGTCTTTGTCGGAGCTTGAGATGGAGCTAAAAACAGAAACAGAGAATAGAATTGAGAAAGAGAAGACAGATAATTATACAAGTGATGATATTCAGGCTATAGCAGAGGATGCACCAATTACTAAGATAGTAGCCACAATATTACGATACGCAACAGATGGAAACGCTTCAGATATTCACATTGAACCATGGAGAGAAAGTGTAAAAGTTCGTTTTCGTGTGGACGGTGTTATGAATACAAGTCTTGTGTTGCCAACTAAAATACATTCGGCTCTAGTTGCACGTATAAAAATTCTAACAAACGGTATGAGACTTGATGAGAAGCGTAAACCACAGGACGGAAGGTTTACAGCAAGGGTTGAAGGACGAAAAATAGATTTTCGTGTCTCTACATTTCCGACGTATTTTGGAGAAAAAGTGGTGATGAGACTTTTGGATCAAGAAAAAGGTGTTAAAAAAATGGAGGATATTGGTATGAGCCAAAGAAATATTGACTTGGTTCGTGAAGCCATAAAAAGATCATATGGTTTGATTCTCATTTCGGGACCGACTGGCTCTGGAAAAACAACCACCTTGTACTCTATGTTAAACGAGCTAGATAGGGAGCATCAAAACGTACTTTCTCTAGAAGATCCTATCGAATACAACATAGAAGGCATATCTCAGTCTCAAGTTCAGTCAGAAATAGGATATACATTTGCAACAGGACTTAGGACAACCCTGCGTCAGGATCCGGATGTGATCATGGTGGGTGAGATTCGAGATAAAGAGACAGCACAGCTAGCTATTCAAGCAGCGCTAACAGGACACTTGGTGCTTTCAACTATCCACACCAACAGTGCGGTTGGAGTTATACCTAGACTAATAGACATGGGAATCGATCCGTATCTTATTGCACCTACTCTTATTCTAGCTATGGCACAGAGACTGGCTTTAGGTTTGTGTCCTGAAGCAGGGGAGGCGGTTCCTGTGGAAGGCAGTATAAAAGCCATGATAGACGATCAATTCAAGGATTTACCTTTAGAATTCAAAAAAGGACTTGATTTTACAGATAAAGTATACAAAGCCAGTGAGACTGCTGATTGTCCAAACGGTACGAGAGGTAGAATAGCTGTCGTTGAAGTGTTTAAAATGACAGATGAGTTAGAAGAAGTTATTTTGAAAAACCCAACAGAACTTGAAATAACAAAAGTGGTTAGGGGTCAAGGGATGTTGACTATGAAAGAAGACGCAATTTTGAAAACAATGCATAGAGTAATTCCTTTTGAAGAAGTTAATGTGTTATAATTCTGTAATAAAAACTTACTATGGAAAATAAAATGTTAAAAATCTTATTGGTAGATGATGACCGTTTTCTTTTAGACATGTATTCTCTAAAGTTTAAAAAATCAGGAGTGGAGATAGATCCTGTCAGTAGTAGTACGGGTGCTCTGGATAAATTAAGAGCAGGGAATGCTTATGATGTGATTATTCTAGACATAATAATGCCTACCATGGACGGGATAGATTTGCTCAAAACCATTAGAGCAGAAAAATTATCTCCAGATTCAGTAGTAATAATGTTAACAAACCAATCAGACGACATAGAAAAAGCAAAGGCTTTTGTTATTGATGGTTATATTATCAAAGCCACAACAATTCCTTCTGAAGTAGTTGAACAAGTATTGGGTATTTATAATAATAAATCCACACACAAACTTTAGTATTGTGCATTTTGTTACTGACCAGAAAGTTTCGTGATATAATAAATTTTGTAAATATAAGTGAGTGTAAATTTTTTAATAAAAAGCACAAGTAACTATACTAAAGTTTGTGTGCGGATAAACATAAAAAATAATGTCTTCCGACTATAAAAAAGAATTTGATAGTTTGATTGCTACCGTGGTAAAGGAGGAGGCTTCAGATTTGCATCTAGCAGAAGGTCGCCAGCCTATTATTCGTAGTAATGGATTTCTGATACCATTATCCACTCACCCTGTTTTGACTAGGCAGGACATGAAAAATATTTTGGATGAGTTAATTGATGTGTCCAAAAAGGAAATTTTTTTAGAAAAAAAAGAAGTTGATTTTGCATATTATGATAATAACAACGCCAGATTTAGAGGCAATGCCTATTTTCAGATGGACAAAATCAGTATTGCACTGCGTTTGGTTCCAAAAAAGATAAAAACATTTAATGAGCTCAAGTTGCCAGATATTCTAGAGACTTTTATAAATAAACAGCAAGGTTTTTTCTTGATCGTGGGTCCTACGGGGCACGGTAAAAGTACCACAATGGCTTCTATGATAGAGGAGATAAACCTCCAACGCCTGGAGCATATTATTACAATCGAAGATCCTGTAGAATTTATATTTGAATCAAAGAAATCCATCATTGATCAGAGAGAGGTTTTGCAAGATACCCCAGACTTCCGTACTGCACTTCATGGCGCATTTCGTCAGGACATAGATGTTCTTATGATCGGAGAAATGAGAACACCAGATGATATTTCTACTGCTGTGACTGCTGCAGAGACAGGTCACCTTGTTTTCTCTACAATGCATACAAACAATGCCGCCCAAACCATAGAACGTATTATTGACTCTTTTGACACGAGACAGCAGACACAGATTCGAACACAACTCGCAGCAAGTCTTATAGGTATTTTTTCACAGAGACTCATTCCTCGTATTTCCGGAGGACTTATTCCAGCAGTAGAGCTTTTGATAAACAACAGTGCGGTAGCCAACCTCATCCGAGACAACCGTGTTCATGAGATCGGACTTGTTATTGAAACTGGTTCAGATCAGGGAATGATTGATCTCAACAGATATTTAAGTGATTTGGTTAGGGCGGGGGAGATAACAATAGAGAATGCCTATCTATATTCTCAAAACCAGAAAGGGTTGGATAAGATGCTATAACCCGGTAGTAGAAGTTGGCATAGTGCCAAAGGCACAGAAATAGATGCCAACTTCACTAACCGGACAAACCCAGTAGTGAAAGTGATATTAAAAAAATTTATCAATGTGTTACAATAGTATAGTATTAATAGATAATAATTAATTAAAAAAATGATTTCGCTCGTAGAGCTATGTCATTTTCTACTACTGGGATGATATTTAACTACAAAGCATTTACAGATAAGGGAGAGCAAACAAGTGGCGTGATTGAGGCTATAAATGTTGATGTTGCAATAAATCAGCTACAAAAAAGAAACTTGATCATATCGGAAATTCATGGGGAGGAAAAAGATATACTCCAAACAAACATTTTTTCTTTTATGGCACATGTTTCCAATAAAGACATCGTCATATTATCTCGCCAAATAGCCACACTTTTCCAAGCACAAGTTTCGGCCCTAAGAGTTTTTAGATTACTTAGTGCCCAAGCAGATAATCCAATATTACAAAAATACCTGACGACGATAGCTGAGGATTTGCAGGGTGGTACTTCTATATCCCAAGCTTTGGCTAAATACCCAGACGCCTTTTCAACTTTTTATGTGAACATGGTTCGTTCTGGAGAGGAATCTGGAAAACTAGATGAAATATTTAATTATTTGGCCGACTATTTAGACAGAACATACGAAGTAACATCAAAAGCTAGAAACGCTTTGGTTTATCCAGCCTTTGTTATAGCCACATTTATTGGGGTTATGGTTCTAATGCTAACATTCATTATTCCAAAAATTGCACTGATGATTACTGACTCGGGTCAGGAAGTTCCTTTTTATACCAAAATAGTTTTATGGATTAGTGATCTTTTTGTAAACTACAGTATTTTTCTTGGTATCGGGGTTGTCATAGCTGGTTTTCTTGCCTGGAGGTACTACAGAACAGAAGAGGGCGCTATGTTTTTTGACGATCTCAAACTACAGGTGCCTTATGTTGGTACTTTATACAACAAGCTTTATCTCTCACGTATAGCTGACAATATGAACACTATGATTATGAGTGGTATTCCTATATTGAAAGCTTTGGAGATCACAGCTTCTGTTGTGGACAACCGTATTTATAAGGCAGTTTTAGATGATGCACTGGTAAAAGTTAAAGAGGGAGTTTCTCTTTCCAACGCTTTCAGCCAACATAAAGAGATCTCTAACCTAATGACTCAAATGATAAAAGTGGGGGAGGAGACGGGGGAACTTGGTAATATTTTGAAATCTTTGG
>JAUPVY010000053.1 GCA_030916785.1 Patescibacteria group bacterium | reverse complement strand
TCATTCCGCCTTGAACTTGAACAAAAATCCTCAGAGTTTCTAATTATTATATAGTTTTATTTAAAAACACCGGCCTGGGCCGGCAATAACGAATCTATTAAAGCAAATTTTGGCAATCACGTCAATGTTACGGGGTGTTTTGAGGCTTGCTTTATTGTCTATAAAGAGTCATTATTTTAATATGTTTATTTCTTTATCTGATATAGTCACGATTCTGGAGGAGTATACCTACTGGTTGATTTTCCCTTTGGCAATTATTGAAGGTCCAATAATAATGATTATTGCAGGATTTTTGGCTTATTTGGGGAAGTTAAATTTTTTCATAGCTTATATGGCGGTGACGGTTGCAGATATCTTAGGAGATTTTTTATATTACTCCATTGGAAGGTTTTGGCGTAGCTCGACAAGAATAAAGAAAATCGGATATTTTTTGGGCTACAGTGATAAAAGTGAAGAGTTTCTCGAAAATCATTTTAAAAAGCATAAAATGAAAACTTTTCTTGTGGCCAAATTTGCTCATGGCGTTGGAGCAACGGTACAGATAGCTTCTGGTATCGCTAAGGTTAATTGGGTTGAGTTTCTTGGATATAGCATTTTGGGTACTATACCAAAAGTTTTAATACTATTTAGTGTTGGTTTTTATGCGGGGCAGTCTTATGCCAAGATAGATGGATATTTGGGTTATATCGCAGTCACTACTTTGACTATAGCATTCCTGAGTGTGCTGTACTTTGTGGTTGGTAAAAGGCTTAAGAATTCTATAATGAAAGAATAAGTTTTTACACAGTGAAATATTTGAGTTTATTGATATAATAAACATATGACATCATCACAGTTTACAATTCCTGCGCTTCCTAAAATCTCAGTTCCATTTCTAGAAAATTTACCAGTTCTATTTATAATTTTTGTAGCATTTTTTACGGTCTATATAATAGTGTCCGTTATACTTATTTACCATTGGACTCAGTATGGAACACATAAAGGCACGATGATATTTGCGGAGACTGCATTCATTTTGGTTTCTGCCGGTTTATTTACAGTGGCTTTCCTAGCGCTGAGTTATTATTAAAAACATGTTATACAAAGCTCTACATTTAGAAGATGGTGAAGATGTTATAATTGAGGTTCGCAAGCATTGGATCGTTTTTATCGGGTATGTTATGGCTGTAATATTCACCGCCTTTCTACCTCTTGTTGTTTTTGTTTTATCAAAAGTATTTTTTCCAGATTTATTTGTAAATATAAAAGTTGGTGGAAACAAAGAAGCACTGGTTTTATTTTTCTATGCTCTATGGATTCTTTTCCTTTGGATTTCTCTCTTTATTGAATGGACCAAGTACTATTTGGATGTTTGGTATGTTACAGAAAAACGTATTATTATAGTCGACCAAAAGAATATATTTCACAGAGAGGTTTCAAATGTACGTTTTGAAAAAATACAAGATGTTACGCTTGAAGTTCAGGGTTTTATTTCGACCTTGCTTAGATTTGGTAATGTCAGGGTTCAAACAGCCAGTGAAAACAGTCAGGAATTCTTTATGAATGCTGTTCGCCATCCAGAAATAGTACGCAAGGTTATATTTAGTCATCAAAACAAGACAGGCAATAGTAGCCATGAGCCTCTAGCTGGTGTTTGAGTAATACACAGCTTAGAGTGTCTATTTAAAAAATAGTTGTTATAATATAATTAGTTTTAATTATTAATTAATATTTTTATAATATGAAAGCATTGCATATGGTCAGTTTCGTTCTCGTAATAGTTGGGGGATTAAACTGGCTTCTAGAGGCTTTTGGTTACAATCTAGTTGAGAAACTATTGGGTGAAACTTCAATGTTGACAAAACTAGTTTATATCCTAGTAGGTTTGTCAGCAGTACTTCTAGTCGTAACACATAAGTCATCTTGTAAGCACTGTGTTTCTGCTAGTGCAGAGGGTCAAATGTAATTTGTTTAGTTGTAAAAACTCTGTGGAGGTCAGACCTCCACAGAGTTTTCAAAGGCCCCGAAAGGGGTTTTTGTTTTGTATATGAGAAAACCCTGGCAGGTTGGGGAACCTGCCAGGGCGTCCTGGTCGTGACTGTGCTGGGAGCCAGTCAGGACCAGTTAGATCAGAAGCTGTTAGTTGGCTGCGCGTTGCCTTTTCATCTCGAGGAGATAAGAGGGGACGCGCGACTCCATGGGGTCGAGCTTGGCGGCACAATCTCCGCAGAGCTTGGTTCCGGGAAGATTCTTCCTGCGTGCTTCCCCGATGGGCTCAAGACACCGAATGCAGTCAATACTGCCGTTTTTCGGGTCTGAATCCCTTCGCAGAGCCTGTCGAATTTCCTCGACACGACCTTCCACGGATTTAGCCTGAAGTGAGACAGCCACTTCGTGGAAACTGCTCGGTCTTTCTTGCTCAGACATTCCCAGCTCTCCTACTATCGCCTTCGCCTCATGCGAAGGGAAAGAGGTTAATACACAACGAACTAGCCAAACCATATTAAACCACAAGCTTCCATTTTTTGCAAATATATCAGCAACTAGTTAAAAAGAGAACTTTTCATAGTGTAGGTTACCTTGTGAAAATCCTATTTCCTTGAGATTTTTAACTACCGATTCCATCATTGGGTTTGGACCACAAAGAAAAACTTCACGAGAATAAAAATCTGGAACGAGACGGACTATCTTATCTTTATCTATACGACCAGACTCAAGTCCGGGAGTTTCCTCGCTCGTAATATAGTGTATTTTTAGTTTCGGGTTTTGTTCACAAAAAACATCAAATTCTTTTTTAAAGATAATGTCTTTTTGTGTTTTTGTCGCAAAAAGCAAACAAATATCTTCACTTTTTTTTGAAAGTGACTCTATCATTCCTCTAAGTGGAGTTATGCCAATACCACCCGCAATAAATAAATATTTTTCTCTTTTAGAAAGTTTGCTTATAAACAAACCATAAGGTCCATCTATTATAACTTTTGTACCCACTTTTATATCAGGTATTTGGGAAGTATAGTCGCCGAGACTTTTTATGGAAAATCTTATGGAGTCTCCGTTAAAGTCAGAAGAAAATGAAAATGGATGGGTATACCACATATCATGTGATAACAAAGTTATATTGGCATATTGACCTGCCTCAAATTTAAATTTATCCATTTTTTCTCCAGTTATGTATATAGACCAAGTGTCATCAGTTTCTTGTACGATATATTCTATATAAAAACGGTGGCGTGCGAATAGAAAAATTGGCCGAATAAATCGATAAAGCAAAACTAATCCAAAAACACCAAAATTTATTGTGTACCAGTATGACAGAACCCATGCTCCTCCACTCAGGTCCCCAGTCTCTAGTTGGTGGCTGAAAGCTAGTCCTATAGCTACGTACATAAACAAATGGGTAAAATACCAAGTCTCGTATTTTAGTTTTTTCCTAACTATCACCACAGAAATAATGACGATGAATATTATGAGCATCAGAGCTATGTAGGCCAGAAGAACGTTTTCCCAGTTGGCTAGGAAATCAGCAAACTGTGACATTAATGGAACTCCATTGGCTTTGGCATATCCCACAACCAGAAGAATAGGGTGAGATAATAAAAGTGACAGGATGGAGTAGCCTACCCATCTGTGGAATTTATTTAATTTGTCAAAACCAAAGACACTCTCAATAAATCGGAGTCTCCCCACAAGGACAAGTTCAACAAGTAAAAAGAATTCTCCCAAAAGTCCAGTGATTCTACCGAGGGCAATGAAAATGTTGCCTCCGTCAGGGTTTTGTATGTAATAGTTAGATTTTGTCCACCATATGCCAAATATACAAACTATATTTGCTAACAATAAAAACCAAATATAAAACTTTTTTGTATTTCGGGCACCTAGCATTGAAAAGTAATCTTTCATAAAAGTATTTTATACTAAAATCTATTAAGACTCGAATGGTGCTATGTAATACGTTTCCAAAACAGTTTGCAGGGCTTTACTTGAGTGTGCGTGACCACCGGCTTTTTTTATAAACACATCGTATATATTTGTTCCACAGTAGGGCACAATAACGTCTCCACCAGGATGTTCTTTTGGATTTGAAACGTACTCGGTGACATTATAGACTTTGTTGATAGGGCTCAGGTAGACCCAGCAATCTCCTTGTGTATCGTGAGGGGTAATATCTGCGACTTTACACGCTCCACCATTACCACATTTTAGCTTGGCTACAACTGGAATGGGTGGTTTTTCAGTTTGTGTAGCAGGAGTGGTTGTTATGGGTTTAGGGGTGACAACGGTGACAGCTGGAGTATTTGATTCTGTGGTCTCTGTATTCGTCGCGGGAGCAGTTTGTACATTATTTTCAATGCTATTCAATGTGTATTGGTATTTGTAAGTTGCACTAAGATACATGCCCCAAAAAATTGATGCCATTAATACTACTAGTAAAAAACAGAAAGTTTTCATAATTTATTTAAGTTATTATAGACCAGATTCTTTTATCTACCAAAGTCATTAAATTAAACTGATTTATAACAAAAAACGCTAAAATAGCGTTTTTTGTTTAGAACTTTAACCTCAAAATTAATCGTCGTTTTCGTCCTCATCATGGTCTCTGTCGTCTCTAGGGTCTCGTCTTAAATCTTTAGATTTCTTTTCATCGCCATCTTTTTTCACTTGTGTTTCTTTATTGCTATTTACTGTGAAAGTTACAGCAGACGAGATCCCTTC
>JAUPVY010000052.1 GCA_030916785.1 Patescibacteria group bacterium | reverse complement strand
ACTAACCGGATGCGCATAGTTACAGTAATTCCAATCAGCAGAGGTATTAGTAAAGATACTCTGACCTATTTCACACAGAAAGATGTAACCGCTGGTTCCATCGTTTCTGTCCCCCTACGCAGTAAAGCCGTATTTGGACTTGTGGTAGATAGCAAAGTCGCCCAAGAAATGAAATCAGAGTTAAAAAACTTAACCTACAACATAAAAAAAATAGATAACATAGAATCCAGATCTTTTGTTTCAGACTCTTTCATTGAAAGCGCCCAAAAAATAGCAGATTATAATGCATCTAGTGTCGGCAGTGTCTTGTCAGCCCTGATTCCCAAAGTAATACTGGAAGGAAGCAAAGATTTATCATACACACCAAAAGAAAAGCCGGAAGGAATATTTTATGAGACCGTACTCATTCAGTCAGAAACCTCGGAACGCTATTCAACATACAGGAGTCTCATCCGTGAAGAGTTTGCAAAAAACAGAAGTGTCTTTTTTTGTATGCCAGGGACGGAAGATTTATTCAATGCAAAAATAACACTAGAAAAAGGAATAGAAAAATATACATACGTACTTCATTCTGGTTTATCAAAAAAAGAAATACTTGAAACTTGGCAACAAATAATAGAAGAGGTTCATCCGGTTTTAATTATTGCTACTGGTTCATTCTTATCTATCCCTAGGAGCGACCTAGGAACGATTGTCCTCGAAAAAGAAAGCTCCAGAAGCTACAAAATGCAAACAAGACCATATATAGATATCCGCACAGCTGTAAAAATGATAGCCAAACAATCAAATATTCGTGTGGTTCTGGGAGATATATTTTTGCGCACAGAAACTCTGTGGGAAGGGAAAAATGGTGCCTATGCCGAGCTGTCCCCCCTTAAATTTCGCTCTTTGACCACCGCCACTTGTGAGCTCGTAGACATGCGCACACCACAAGATATGAAGAAAAAGGAATTTAAAATATTTGACGAGAAGTTAAAGAAAATGATCCTCCAGGCTAAAGAGAACAATGAGCAGACTTTTTTGTTTTGTGGACGCAAAGGCTTATATCCCCAGACTGTTTGTAGCGATTGTGGGACAGTGGTTGTTTGTAAAAACTGCAATACTCCTGTCGTACTGTATAGCAAAAAGAATAGCAGCCAAACAAGAAACTTATTCGTCTGTCATCATTGTGGTGAAAGGCGTGATGCAGAGGAGCTGTGTGTGCATTGTAATGGCTGGAGGCTGAATCCTCTGGGAATCGGCATAGAAAGAGTAGTAGAAGAAGTGAATTTGATTATGAAAGACGCAAATGTTGTGATTCTGGACAAAGAGCACGTATCTACACACAAACAAGCGGTGAAAGCCAGAGATCTTTTCTATAAAAATCCAGGAAGCATAATGGTTGGAACCGAAATGGCACTGAGTTATCTAAATGAAGATATTGAAAATATAGCCGTAGTTTCTATAGACTCTTATTTCTCAATCCCAGACTTTCAGATAAATGAAAAAATTTTCCACATACTATTGACCCTAAGAGAGAAAAGTCAAAAAAATCTAATATTCCAAACAAGACAAGAAAACGCCAAAATATTTGATTATGCCTTACGTGGAAATCTGATGGATTTTTATCGTGATGAAATAGAAGAAAGAAAATCCATCGGCTTTCCCCCATTTACCACCTATATAAAAATCAGTTTAGAGGGAGAAAAAACAGCAATAAAAAAAGAAATGGAGAAAACAGTGGAGTATATGAAGCCTTTTGATGTATCGGTTTTTGATGCGTTTAATCCAGGAAGCAAATCCAAATACACTGTTCACGGACTAGTCTCCCTGCCTCATGGAAAATGGATAGATAAGGAACTTTTAAACAAACTGCGAGGACTGCCCCCACAGTTTATAATCAGGATAGACCCAATAACGCTTTTGTGATATTTTAAAGGAAATGAAGAAGATTTTACAAAAAGAAGCGCCAGTACTAAGAGAAATCAGCCAAAGTGTACCCGTAGAGTCAATAAAGACACCCAAAATCCAAAAGATTTTAAAGGAAATGAGCGAGGCTCTAGCCTCTCAGGATGACGGCGTGGCTATTGCTGCACCTCAAATAGGATATGCTCTACGAATCTTCGTGGTATCTAAGAAAGTTGAAAATCTTATAAAAAAGAGAGATGAATCAGATGAGACTGGAAATGATATGATTTTTATAAATCCAGTGTTAAAAAAAGTTTCCAAAGAAAGAAAAACTATGGAGGAAGGATGTTTGTCTGTCAGATATCTCTATGGGAAAGTTAGCCGAAGTCACAAAGCGATAGTTCAGGCATTTGATAAAGATGGTAATAAATTTGAAAGAGGTGGAACAGGTCTCCTGGCTCAAATATTTCAACACGAAATGGACCACCTAGACGGAATTCTTTTTATAGACAAAGCAAAATACGTAGAAGAAATGCCGCCCCCACCCAAAAAAACTTCTCAACCAAAACCAAAAAATGCAAAAAAATAATTTAAAATTTGCTTACTTTGGCACATCTAATTTCTCCGTTTTAATACTTGATGAACTAAAATCAAAAGGTTTTGTTCCTAGTCTAATAGTTACAACAGAAGACAAACCAAAGGGCAGAAAGCTAATTATGTCCCCTTCCGAAGTAAAAATTTGGGCAGAAAAAGAAGGTATTGATTTTATACAACCAAAATCACTCAAGACCGATGAGGCATACTTGAAACTTTCAACTTTGAACTTTGAACTGTTTATCGTGGCTTCTTACGGAAAAATAATTCCACAAAATATCTTAGACCTTCCAATGTACAAAACTCTAAATGTTCACCCTTCTTTATTACCAAAACTGCGTGGAGCATCTCCTATTCAAAGTGCAATTTTGGGAGAGACGGAAACAGGAGTAACTATTATGAGACTCGACGCCGAGATGGATCACGGACCAATAATCGCTCAGCAGAAAATCACGATTGTGGACTGGCCACCTTATGCAGAAAACTTAGAAGAGATTTCAGCACAAACAGGTGCAGAACTTCTTGCCAATGTTTTACCGGGCTGGATAGAAGGTAAAGTAATTGAAAAAGAACAGAACCATAGCCAAGCGACGTATTGTAAAAAAATACAAAAATCAGACGGAGAACTCAATTTAAATGATTCTCCTGATGTAAACTTGCGAAAAATACGAGCACACCACGTATGGCCAGGCGCTTTTTTCATGGACGGCAACAAAAGAATAATAGTTAAAGGAGCTCACATAGAAAACAATGAGCTTGTACTAGACCGTGTTATTCCAGAAGGCAAAAAGGAAATGGGCTACAAGGATTATTTGAACGGCAAAAAATCTTAATCTAAATATACACCTGCTTCAGACTCTAAAATTGTTTTATACTCTACTTTTACTGCCTGTTGCATCAAATTTAGAAGAAAAATTATAGCCAAAACACATTCAAACACAAAAAACACTAGTCCTTGGTTTGCTTTTTGATTTAGATGTCCTAATTCCATCCTGATAGTAGAAAATAACATTGCTCTACGAGCTAGATGTTATTTCAAAGTTACACATTGTTAATATCGACATAATTAGTTTTATCATTTTCCTTTTTTGACAGATGCTATTTTCACTACAGGACTAATCCAGTAGTGAACTTGATGTCTTCTCCTTGCACAATAATTTGTGCTGCATCAAGTTCTACTACTGGGTTATTGTCTTTTTCTAAAATCTAATCTTTTTAATAGATCTTTAACTCTAGATGCTCCTTTTCTAAACAATGTTTTATATTTATTTTTTCTTGAAACAATAGCTCTTTCCGCCTCATCACGCACAACATCAATTGCAGTATACAAATCCACTTCTTCTGCCACTACATAAATCTGTTTTCCTCCTGGTTGGGCTATATTAATTTCTGCTTTAAAAATGTCTCCTGAATTGTGGTGCTTAGTTGTTCTACCTATTTCAACCTCACACAAAACCTCACCTTTAACATCCAAAAATTTCTCTAATGAAGATATTTTTTTGGACACATACTCATCTATCGCAGGTGTTAAATCAAAATTCTTTGATCTTATTTTTATTTTCATATACTACTATTATAGCATACTCGGTATATCAGAAATCAACTTTAAATTATCTTTATGTAACAAAAAACCCACGGGGCCACCACCAAGGAATACTTCCACTGGTGGTGGCTCGTGAGTAGTTACTTGGGGAGTCCAATATCCGAAATCATGATGTGATCCGGATCGTGAGCCTTGGACTGGTGAGCATACATAGCCTCAGCAGTCCCAAACTTTTCGGGACAAAACCCACACTTGTGTTTGGGTCTACCAGCACCCCGGAGAAGCTTCTGAAGGCGCCACCTCAACTTACCCCCAGAACCTTTCGTCTGTTCTTCCTTAGACATACTACCCCCCCTCTATCCATCTAATGAGAATGGTATTTATTTTTTCAGCTCTAGTCAAATTATTGCATTCTTATATATTTTTGTTATTATATTTGAGTCGTTCATTCGACAACACAATATTCTGCGATAGCTCAGTCGGTAGAGCGCCTCCCTGTGTCGTAGGTTCAGTGGTATACTTGTATTATGTATACCAAGAAAAAAGAAACTAGAACCTATGCCGATCGCGCCGAGTACATGCGTATGGCAGTCAAACGAAGAAGAAGAAAACTTCGCGAGATGGCCAGAACATCTAAAGGCAATAAGTGTGCCATATGTGGCTATGATAAGTGCCAGCGAGTACTTAGTTTCCACCATATCGATCCTTCCAAAAAAGAGTTTGATCTC
>JAUPVY010000051.1 GCA_030916785.1 Patescibacteria group bacterium | reverse complement strand
AGGTTCAAAAGATAATAGATAAGTCTGTGAAAACAGGATTACTAAAGAAAAACACAGCGGCTAGAAAGAAATCAAGAATAGTCTCAATGATAAAGAAAGCCTAAATCAAAAAACACCAGAGATGGTGTTTTTTGATATGAGGGTTCCGGCCAGGGTAATCTTTTTCATTTTTAATTCGCCGCCGCTTATTAAAAATGAAAACAGGGATTTCCGACATAAGCTACTGCTTGCGTAGATCGGAAATCCCTTCGATTCCTGACACAAAACTTCGTTTTGTGTCAGGAGCACAAAAAAGCTTCGCTTTTTGTGCTCCCGCCAGGAATCGAACCTGGATCGCCAGCTTCGCAGGCCGACATTCTATCCATTAAACTACGAGAGCAATAGTCATGAGATTAGCACAAAAGTATTAGAAGCCAAAGTACAAAAGTAGTTTTTCTAGCAAAGGTTCAGAGTGCTCTTCTTCTGGTAGGTGTTTTGAAAGAAAGGTTTGTACTTCTTCAGGTTCAATATCGTCTATTAGAATTACAATAAAAGGCATAAACATCTTTTTTGATTTCAGTAATACTCTTGGGTTAAAATCTCTGGTCTCTACCCAAAATGATTCTATATCTTTGTATGCGTGACGTTCCTTGCTGACCAAGACTGCAGAATTGTTCATTTCTATATTTATTATTTCTGGTTTTCTGGATGCAAAGAGGGAGAGGGTAAATGAAGAGACGACAATAAGAATAGCAAAAATAATATTGTTTAATATTATTGAAATCAGTGCTATTGATAGTGTAATAATGCCCACTATCCAATACCAGTCAGTGGTTTTTTCTGTGTGAAGATACTCGATCGTATTCCAAGATATTTTTTCCATTAATATAAGTATACTAGATTTCCATAAACAAAAAAACACCTTGCGGTGTTTTTGTGGCGGAGGCGGTGAGAATTTCTCCTACAATTTTTTCTCGTCGTCACTCGAAAAAATCCTAGGCGCCTGATTCGCGACACTCGCTGGTGCGAGCGTAAACCGCGAATCCGTTCGAATCTCACTCACAATGCTTCACATTGTTCTCCTCTCGCAAAATCAAAACCACCCATTGCGGGTGGTTAGATTTTGCGGAGGAGGAGAGATTCGAACTCTCGACACCTTGCGGCGTACCCGTTTTCAAGACGGGCGCACTAGACCAACTATGCGACTCCTCCGTGTATATGATACTTGTGCAATACTGGCATATTTAAACAATATTTTCAAGTAAAATAAAAACCGTTCAATTTTAAGTTTTGAACAGTTTTTATTTTTTTGATTAATTAACCTCGCTTTCTCCGGTAGATTTTTTAGAAATTACATATATATAGATAATTTCTAAAATACCCAAAGTATTAACTAGAAGTAATATAATAAACCACTTTTTGCTGGATAAGCGAGCGGCTTTCCAAAGGGCCACACCCTTCCAAACGAGCGTCCATACTACTAACAAGGCTATTACCCAAGATGCAGCCTCTACCCACATACCCGCTTGTGGCTGTGCAAGCAATTTTTGCATGAATGTTTCCATAGCATAATTTTATCAATATTTTTGTTATATGACAATTTTTGTTATACACTGTCCATATGAGATATTTAGGCATTGATTTTGGTTCAAAACGAGTGGGGGTGGCTATTTCTGATGAAACTAATAGCTTCGCTTTTCCTTTGAAAGTTATTGAAAATTCTACTGATATAGTGGAAGATATTGTAGTTCTGTGTAAAGAGAACAGAGTAAGTGAAGTTGTGGTAGGGGAGTCTCGAGATTTTTCCCAAAAAAACAACAAAATTATGGAAGAGATAATTCCTTTTGTAGAAAAACTAAAAGAAAAAATTGGCTTACCAGTAAGAATGCATCCAGAATTTTTGACTTCACAAGAAGCAGAGAGATTACAGGGTAAAAACGAGATGCATGACGCTTCAGCAGCTGCGCTGATATTAAAAAGTTTTCTTGATTTAAAAAATAATAAAAACTAAACATAATGACTATATCAATAGATGATTTCAAAAAAGTAGAAATAAAAATTGGGCATGTTTTATCAGTAGAAAAAGTAGATGAGACAGATAAGCTTTTAAAACTTTCTGTGGATTTTGGAGAAGAGACTCCCCGGCAGATAGTTTCGGGTATCGCTACTTATTTTGAAGACCCACAGGCTCTTGTTGGTAAAAAGTGTGCTTTTGCTACAAATCTTGAACCCAGGGTTATAAAAAATCTTGAAAGTCAGGGTATGATTTTGGCGGTAAGTGGTGACAACTTCTTTTCTCTCCTAGAAGTTTCTAAAGATGTTCTCCCGGGGAGCATGACGCGCTAAAAAAGTATTGAATTATTTAAATTATGATATAATTTAGATAATGATTTTTAAAAATATATCTAATTTTTTTCCAACTCCTAAGTTTTTAGATATTCCTTATGCAGGTTTAGCAATTTCTGATTCTTCTATTCACTGTATTCAGTTTGGGTCAAAAAATAATTCTTTATATATTGAAAAACATACAGAAAAACCAATTCCAGCAGGGGTTGTTGTTTCTGGACAGATATACGACAAGGAGGCACTGATAGAAATATTAAAAACACTGAAAAAAGAACTAAAACTAGGTTATGTAAAAGTTTCTTTACCTGAAGAAAAAGCATATTTATTTACTGCTAAGATACCACACGTTAAACAGAAAGAACTTAGGAGTGCTATAGAATCAAAAATAGAAGAAAATGTACCTGTCCCTCCAAACGAACTTTTATTTGATTATAAGTTAATAGACATTAGCCAACCAGACTATTTTATAGTTGCTGTTTCGAATTTACCAATCAGCCTCATAGACTTGTATGTTGATATTTTTCAAAAAGTTGAGTTACCTTTGCTGTCTTTAGAAATAGAATCTCAGGCTGTTGTTCGTGCACTGGTACCTAGGGATAATCCAAAAGATTTAGGTGCGGTCCTTGTTGTTAACTTTGGATTAGAGAAGGTTGGTTTATATGTCGCTGTGGATAGACTAGTGCATTTTACTTCAACCGTGCCCATGAAAGGAGAAGCTTCAAAAAGCCCTGATTTTCTTTCTCACGAGATAAATAAATTGTACATGTATTGGCATACTCTGAAACAGAATGTTGGTAAACCAGGTAAAAAAATAAATAAAATTATTGTTTGTGGAGAAGGGTTTGGTGACGACGTTGTTTCTTATTTATCTACGCACAATCACACCCCAACAGTTTTGGGAAATGCATGGGTTAACGCTTTTGATATAAATAAAAGTGTTCCAGGAATATCGTTTGAAGATTCTTTGCGTTACGTTACGGCAATTGGCCTGGCTCTTCCTGCGGCTGTTTTAATTCAAGAATAATATGTTTAATTTACTTCCAAATAATTTAAAAGAGAAGGTTAGATCGGAGTATTATCTCAGGTTGTTTGTCGTTATTTTTGTTTCTGTTTTTTTAATTCAAATATTTTTTTTGATATTTTTGTCGCCAACCTGGTTTGTGTCTTTAAACAAAGAACAAGAAATTGTTTTACAATCAGAGAAGGCCAACACCTCATCACTTGATCAGAAGGTTGAAACAACTAATAAGCAAATAAAATCAATAAATAAAAAATTAGAAATTATAAACTCAAGATTAGAGTATCCTAGGGCTATACCTGTTATTGATGATATTTTATCTAGAAAAACTGAAAGCATCACTATTAAAGAACTAATGTATGAAACATCTGATAAAAAATCAGGGAAGGTTACTTTGAAAGGTACCAGTGACACACGTGATTCATTAGTTTCTTTTGTAAAAAATCTTGAAGAATCTGATATTCTGGAACAAGTAGATTTGCCAATATCTAATCTTACAAAAGATAAAAATATAGAGTTTTCTTTGGTGATAAATGTGGTTTTGTAAAAATATGTATAGTATTAATTTTTTAAAAAAAATATTGGTAATACTGGGTGTGTTGATACTTGCTATTTTTGTCTCATACTATTTTGTTTATAGAGAAGTGCGTTTTAGAGACGAGACGTACCAAACTCTTCTAAGAGATTTATCTTTTCAGGATGCAAAACAGGAATATTTAATTTCTACACAAAGAACAATGGAGAGTTTGTTGTTAGATATAAACCATATAAACGATTCAGTTGTTTCAAAAGAAGGAGACGTTGAATTTATTGAAACTTTGGAGACCATAGCAAAAGAAAGTGGATTGTCTATAGAAATAGATTCGTTGGTATTGAGCAATGATCCAACCCTTGTTCCTGATTCAGTTGATATTTTGAAAGTAAAAGCAAAAACAAAAGGTTCGTGGGCAAATAGTTACCTATTTCTATCAAGGTTAGAGTCTTTACCTTTCAAGTTGAAAATTGACAATTTTGGTTTATCGAACACGTTGGCTGAGGTGGTTTTGGCTAATAAAAAAGTTGTAAAAAACAGTATCTGGCAAAGTGTCTTTGAGATAAGTGTTTTAAAATATAAATAAAATGAAAGACTTTCTTCCAAAATTAAAATTGTTTTATAAAAAAATTGCTACAAAACAGGAGAACTACAAGAGGCGTGGAATAGAACCATCTTCAGATTGGTCTGTAATAGTAATAGTCAGTGCTTCTGTTTTTTGTGTGTTAGGTCTTTTTGGTTACTATGTTTTTTATAGAATAAAAAATGATCAGCTTTTTACAGTAAAGGAGGCTGGGGGATTTAATGAGGTTAGAATAAATAAAGCACTCTTAAAAAAAACCATAGATGATATTAACACCAGAGAAGCATCAACAACTGATCT
>JAUPVY010000050.1 GCA_030916785.1 Patescibacteria group bacterium | reverse complement strand
ATGTTTTTCTAACTGGTCCTGCTGGGAGCGGTAAAACTCACGTACTTAATTCATATATTGAATATTTGAAATCTCACGCTGTAGATGTGGCTGTGACAGCATCCACAGGCATCGCAGCAACACACCTAGGGGGTATGACTATTCATTCTTGGTCCGGTATTGGAATACGCGACACTCTGACTGACTACGATATAGACGAGCTAATGCAGAGGGCTTATTTGTACAAGAGGTTTGAGAGAACAAAAGTTTTAATAATTGATGAGGTTTCAATGCTTCACCACTATAGACTAGATTTGATTGACTGGATTTGTCGTCAGATGAAGCATAACGAAAAACCATTTGGAGGTATGCAGGTTGTTTTGTGTGGAGATTTTTTTCAACTTCCTCCTATAACACGAGGCGGTTTTATCGAATCAGAGTTTGCCTACAAGGCAGAGTCTTGGCAGGATGCAAAACTCACTATTTGTTATTTGTCGGAGCAACATCGCCAGAAAGACAATATTTATCTTTCTATTTTAAATCAAATTCGCCAAAACAAAGTTAGCGCAAACACTGTTGAGCTTTTGAAATCTCGTCTTAATAAAGATCCAGAATCTGGTAAAGAGTTTACTCGTTTATATACGCATAATATAGATGTTGATGTTGTTAACAAAAGACACTTGGACTTGATAGATGCCGAAACAAGAGAGTACAGAATGGTTTCCAAGGGTTCAAAAAATTTGGCAGAGACTTTGAAAAAAAGTTGTTTGTCACCTGAAACTTTGGAGTTAAAGAAAGGGGCAAGGGTAATGTTTACAAAAAATCATATGGAAGGTGGGTACGTAAACGGCACACTTGGATTTGTGGTGGATTTCAATTCCTTCGGAGACCCAATAGTTGAGACAAATAACGGTATGAAGTTTTCTGTGATTCCTCAGTCTTGGAAAGTTGAAGAGGAGGGGAAGATTAAGGCAGAGATATCCCAGCTTCCATTGCGTTTAGCTTGGGCCATAACTGTGCACAAAAGTCAGGGCATGTCTCTTGATGCAATGGAAGTTGACCTATCAAAATCTTTTGTATCGGGTATGGGTTATGTTGCTCTGTCACGAGTTCGCTCTCTCAGTGGTATGAAGCTCTTGGGTTTTAATGATATGTCTCTTGCGGTTGATGGTGAAGTTTTGGAAAAAGACCAAGAGTTTCAAGAAATGTCTGAGTCTGCTCGCAGGGTTTTGTCCGACATGAGTAATGAAGAAGTGTCAGAAAAACAAAAACAATGGATGAAAAAGATTGAACCAGAAGAAAGCATAAAAATAAGGAGAAAAGAGAAAGAGGAAAACAAAGAAATCAAAAAAACTACACAGGAAATAACTGCAGGATTTTTGGAACAAGAAGTACCACTAGGAGATATAGCAGAAGCTAGGGGAGTAAAACAAGAAACCATAGTGTCACATGTGGAGGATTTGCTGGCGGAGGATAGGAAAAAATGTCCAGACATTACTTATTTGAAGAGGGAATTAAAACGCAGTGAATTAGATGAGATTCTGGGTGCTTTCAAGAAATGTAAAACAACCACTCTGTCTCCAGTGTTTAACTACCTACATAAAGAAAAAAAGAAAACCACTTATCTCAAAATTCGTTTGGCTAGATTGTTTTTATAAAATATGAACAAAAAACATTATTTATTACTTGGGGTACTACTGATATTGTTTTTTGTATTTAATATTTTTATATACACAAAACCTTTTGATATTGAAACTGATTTTATAAAAATTACCAAAAAAGAAATAAAAAACTATCCATCAGTTTTAAATTTTGGTGACGTGATGTTCGATAGAGGGGTTAGAAATATAATGGAAAATCGTGGACGAGACCCTTTTGAATATTTTAAGAAAGATTTGAAATTGATCGGGGGATATGATGTGTTTATTGTGAACCTCGAGGGTCCAATAGTAGAGATGGATAAAAGTAAATGTCAGACCAAGGCCTATAATTTCCAGTTTGCTTCTACTACACCGAGTTTGCTCAAAAGTGTTGGTATAAACATGGTTAATATAGCAAACAATCATAATTACGATTGTTACAAAACGGGCTTCGATAAAACCAAGGAATATTTGTACACAGCGGGCATAGATTACATTGGAGATAATCTTTTGGAAAAAAGTTTCGTTACCAAAGTTATTAAGGGCAAAGTCATAACTTTTATTGGCATAGACGAAACTGTAGCCCAGATTCCTGTTTCTAAGTTTTACCCCCTCATCAATGAGTTAAGTAAAGCCAGTGATTATATTGTAGTTAATATACATTGGGGCACTGAATATGAGCTAGGTAAAACAGAAAGCCAGGTGGCTATTGCACATGCCCTCGTAGATAATGGCGCTGATGTTATTTTTGGGCACCACCCACATGTTGTAGAGCCTTTTGAAATATACAAAAATAAAGTTATATTTTATTCACTCGGCAATTTTGTGTTTGATCAGAACTTTGGAGATACAATGGTTGGACTCGGTGCGGGTGTGGATTTTGAGGGAGAAAGAAACACATTTACTATTTTTCCTTTTAATATAAAACTTTTTGCTCCAGAGCTAATGTCGGGAGAAGAGAAAAGTATCTTTTGTGAAAAATATTTAAAATCAGTTGGACACAATGAATGCAGTTTTTATGTGACAAATTAATATAAATTTGTATGGAATATCATCCACTAACAGAAAAAATACAAAACATCCTAAAAGAAAATGGTTTTGAATTTGAAACGTTTGAACACGAGCCGGTTCGCACTAGTGAAGAAGCCTCTAAACTTCGTCATGGGTATAAAATAGAACAAGGAGCCAAATCTATTATTGTGAGGGTAAAAAAATCAGGGGAGGGTAAGTCATTTGCAATGTTTGTTTTGCAGGGTAATAAAAAATTTGATAAAGAAAAGTTGAAAAACAATTTTGGTTTAACGGATGTTCGGTTTGCTACAGAAGAAGAAGTTTTCAAAATAACAGACGGAGTGCTTCTCGGCGGAGTTCCTCCTTTTGGCAATCTATTTGGTTTGCCTGTTTATGTTGACTATGGGTTATTAGAAAATGAAAGAATAGTTTTTAATGCGGGAGATAAAAGTTTTTCAATAGGAATGAAAACTGTTGACTATGTGAGTGCAGTAAATCCAACAAAAGGGGATATTGTATAAAACGAACCCGCCGCACGCGACGGGGTCGTGTGGGCGGGGTAGGGGGTTACAAAGGGGGGTATTTTTTTAGAACCACCAACATCTTGTTGGTTTGTGCCCGTCGGTTCACCATCACTATTTCAGCAACTCTAGAGTCAAGTCCGCAGTCAACACGGACTTTGCTCGCAACCACCAAATTCTCATCGTGTGGAACCTCAATGGATATTAACCTACCTAGACTCAGGGAATGAAAGTTCTCGCGGTTAGTGTTCAGTGTCTCCATTTTAGGGGTCTCCTTCTAGTCGTAAGTCTAGCAGATGAGGTTATCCACAGCAAGATATTTGACTGGTGAACTATGGTTCACTTATAATATAAACATACAAGTATTAATAGAAAAAATTATGAGCAAACAAAATTTAGAAAAAATTTTAAGAAGAGAATTAGAAGCATTGAACGATCAAATAGATGAGAAGATAATAAAAGGTTTGTCATATGCTCGTGAGGCAAAACGTCACAAATTCCTACTCTCTAGTTTGGCCAGTGTCAGAAGAGAAGTCAGATCCAGCTCAGGATGGCTCACTAGAACATTTTCTATAATATAAATCTAAATACTATGTCAGAAGAAAATTATACAATACAGAAAAATAAAATAATTTCTTTCTACCAGAAAAATAGACGAATGCCTGGGTACAAAGAAATAATGGCGCTTGTTGGTTTTAAATCCAAAAACGCAGTATATAAACTCATAAACAAACTTGTAGAGGATGAAGTGGTGGATAAAGACTCAAGCGGTAGGCTAACTCCAATGAAAATATTTGGAGAGATACCACTCTTAGGACTTGTAGAAGCAGGTATTCCAACAAGTGTGGATCCTAACCAACTTGATTCACTAAATCTTGACCAATATCTTGTGGGTAATAAACAATCAACATATTTACTTGAGGTAAAGGGTGACTCCATGATAGATGAGGGTATAAGAGAGGGTGATTTGGTGTTGGTTGAAAGACGAGGAGATCCCAAGGATGGAGACATAGTTATAGCAGAGGTGGATGGTGGTTGGACTATGAAGTATTTCAAGAAAAAGGGAAGTTTGATATATTTAAAACCTGCAAACAAGAACTACTCACCTATATATCCACAGTATGATTTGAAGGTGGCCGCCATAGTCAAAGGCGTGATTAGAAAATATTAAACTTCCAAATTTGGCGAACTCCTTTGTTGAAAGTATAAAAATTCTCATCACCTTACGACAGTAAGGCTCTTCGTCTTTTCATACTTTCGCCTCGGATTTCATCCAAATTTTGAAAGTTTAATTGTGACAAAATGTGTCTTTGTGGTTATATAATATTGATATGTCAAAAACATTTAAATTTAAAGCTCAGGTATGGCGATGGCCAGGGGATTTTGGTTGGCATTTTGTTAATTTACCAAAAGATTTGGCCAAAAAGGTTAAAAAAGTGGGCACTCCGTATGGTGCGGGTTTTTTGAAGGTTAAGGTTACCTTGGGTCAGAGCACCTGGGTTACTGCTCTGTTTCCAGACAAAAAATCAGATTCGTATATAATGTCAGTTAAGAAACAAATACGCCTCAAGGAAGGAATATGGGAAGATGATAAAGTAAATGTTTCTTTTCTACTTCAATGCCCGGTAGTAGAACTTGGCATAGCACGGGATACCGTGCACAAGAAAAATACCAAGTTCACTACGGGGCTATCCCGTAGTGAAAATGACGTCAAATAAGTTTAATATGTACAGAAATACACACAGGTCGGCATTATCAATAGTTAACCTTGAAATGATACCTAGCTCTTTGAGCTATGTCATTTTCTACTAGCGGGATGAAAATAATAGTAAAA